>JBGSJD010000203.1:0-5637 GCA_041742195.1 Hyphomicrobiaceae bacterium | reverse complement strand
GTAGCCCGCCGCCCCCTTGCTGATGGCGGCGGCCGAGATGACGCCCGCCGTCACCACGAGGAGGCCGCTGAAGAGCGCCATCGCGTTCGAGCGGAACCCGGCCTTCACATAGGCGGCTTCTCCCGCACTGACCGGAAATCGCGCCGCCAGTTCCGCGAAGCTCGCGGCGGAAAAGGCCATTACCGATGCCGCGACGACGAACGCGATCGGCGCGTGAACGCCGGCGCGCGCGGCAGCCGTCCCGACGAGGACATAGATGCCGGCGCCGACCGTCACCCCGAGGCCGTAGAGCACGAGAAGTCCGAGGCCGAGCGTTCGATGCAGCTCGACGTCGGGGGTGCCAGGGACCGCTCGCCGGCCCTTGTCGCCGGTCCCAGCGTCGTCGAGTGTAGGGTTGCTCATCGGCCAGCGCTCTCCACCACTGATCGCCGTCGAGGCGCCCGTGACGTCATCATCACCTAGTGTGGCGGCTTGGAAGTCCGCTTCATTCTTTCGGGACCCACTGCAAGCGGACTTCCAAGCATGACGCCACACTAAGCCAATGTTCTTTCTAGTGTCCCTTTGATCGCAAAGTTCGTTTTGAGCCCGCCGAAGAATGAGACGAACTTTGCGATCGGGACACTAGTCGGATACGCCGCCGGGCGATTGATGCTGGTCAACGTCAGGGGACCGGATAGGCTTCAAACATGATCCACAGGCGTTACGAGGAAGACCCACCATGACGGCCAGTGCAATGACCGAGGCGGCGGCGAAAAAATTGCTGCGTCACGTCCATCTCGAACTCGCGCGCGACCACGACTTCCCAATGGGGAGCGCGCGCCACCGCTACGAGTTCATCGCTCCGCTCGACGCGAACGGTCATATCGTAGCAGAGGCGTGGCGACAGGTCCGCGACAAGTGCCGCGTGAAGCGCGTTTGGGGTGACGAGCCGAGCGAGGTCGGCCATCTGCTGCACAAGAGCGGCGGCGCCTGGGCGTTCCACTACGATGTTCACGGCGACGCGGCCCATGACGAGACCGGCTACCGCTTCAACGAGCATCGTTTCGCGCCGGGCGAGTACGTGTCGATCAAGGAGCACGACGGCGTCTTGCGCACGTTCCTCGTGAAGGCCGTCGTCGACCTCGACTGACGACATGCGGCGTTGCTCGAGAGCCGGAGCTTGGACGCGCTACTTCGGACGAACGAAATCGACGGCGGAATTGTAATAGTGCGCGACGGAGCCGTTCAGCGCGCAATCCGGATAGTACATGTAGCGCTTGATGTGGCTGCGCACGATGTAGCCGTCGGCTCCGAGCACGACCGGCTTCCAGTTCGCCGACAGCCTCTCGACGCCCCTGCGCGACACGAAATAGGCCGCTGCCGATCCCGTGCAGGCGTCGCCCTCGAAAAGGTTGCCGGCTACTCGGTGACGCGGCCGTCCATTCTCGATGAACGAATTCAGGAATGCGATATCCCAACCTTCTGGCAGGTCGGCCAACCGGATACTGTCGAGCCGTGACGGCATGAACAGGCAGTCGTCCTCGATGACGAGTGCGATATCACGGCCGTGCGCGCGGATCTGATCGTAGGCCCGGCAATGCGAGATCGTCGTGGCGATCTCGCTCGGATTGAGCGAGCGCTTGTGCAACGCGTGGGCGCCCTTGTCGTCGTAAAGACCCATCGTCTCGAGCTGCGCGATCGTGTAATCCTTGCCGCGAAAGCCGTCGACGAATTGGAATGTTTCGAAGCCGAGTGTTTCAACCTGCTGCGAAATCATCCGCCGGCGCCGGATCTCGTGCGGCATGCTGATGCAATAGACGGGAATGCGGCGGATATCGGCGTTCCTCAGCCGGCGCACGGGCCACAAGTCCAGCTTGCTCAGCGCCATGTTGCGAACCGTGGCGGGTCCCTTCCGGAGGATTCTCCCCGACTTCTTTATGAGCCACTTCGCATCCATCCGGTTTCCCATGAGCATCGTGGTCTTCGCGCATCTCGGCCAAGCAGCAAATCGCTCGGTCTGATACTCCTGTGATGCAATCTGGGCAATCGAGCTAGGGTACTGTAGTTAAGTCGCAAAATAGCTCGGCCCGATCAATGTCCGCTGCCAGAAGCTCTGGATGCAAAGGGTGTCGTCGGGAAATCGGCGGAGGCGAGCTGGGGCGCCGATGCAACTTGGGGCCGGAGGAGAGGGCGATCAGAGCTTCGGCTCTTCCATCTCGCCATCCGCTGTTTCGGGCGCGTCGGCAGGCGCACCGGCAAGGGAGCCGAGCGGCGCCAGGAATCGCTCCGCGAGGTCGATCGAGGAGCGGCGTCCGACCTGATCCTTGGCGCGCGCAATCCAGCGGCGGGCCTCTTCGCGGCCGGAATTGTGCAAATATGTAAGAAGTGCCCGCTCTGGCCGCATCTTGGTCTCGGGCGGCAGCGCATTGGTGTGCCGGCCCGCCTCGATCAGGTGGAAGCGGTGGCGCGCCAGCCGTTCGGCCCGCGTCCGCGCCTTGCGCCAGCGTGATCCGCGCTGGTCCCGGTGGGCGACGATCTCCATCGCATCTCGGACGAGCGGCTGGCTGAACGTCACCCGGTTGAGATCGGCCGCGATCTCCCGCGCCGACCGCGGCTGAATGGTCCGCTCGACGGGGTTCAGGAGCACAATCAGCGTATCCCCGACCGGGCTCTGGTCGGCGAGCGTGGTGAGGTCGGGATTGGCCGTGAAGCCACCATCCCAGTAGGCCCGCCCCTCGATCTCGACGGCGTGGTGGACCTGCGGCAGGCAGGCGGAGGCAAGGACGGCCTCGACGGTCATCTCCCGGCGTCGGAACAGGCGAGGCCGCGCGGTCGCGACGTCGGTCGCAGCGATCAGCAGCTCGACGCCGGCGGTCGTCCTGAGGCGCCCGAAGTCGATCTGTGCCGCAATTAGCTTGCGCAGAGGATCGAAGCCGAGCGGATTGAGCTCGTAGGGCGAGAACATGGAGGCCATCTGGCCCATCGCCGGCGACCGGCTCATGCCATAGAGGAACGGGTTGAGACGGAGGAGATCCGGCACGCCGGCTTCGATCACGCCCTCCCAGATCGCCCGGAGACGGTCGCGCGCCCCGGCCCGGCCGCCCTCGGCGAGCCCATCGGCCAGCGCGACCGCGTTGACTGCCCCCGCACTCGTCCCGCTGATCCAGCCGAATTCGATGTCGCTCTCGTCGAGCAATCGATCGAGAACGCCCCAGGTGAAGGCGCCATGGGCGCCCCCGCCTTGCAGCGCGAGATTGATCTTGAGCGCCGACTTGCGAAACAAGCCCACCCCTGTCCCTCCACCCCCGGCGCCCGGAACACCGGCCGGCGTCCGCCGCATCAATACCGACGACAGGACGCGCTTCCAGCAAGGGTCCATGCGGCCATCGATCAGCGCTCCCTACCACGTCCGGGCGCGCCCGACCGTTGCGCTGGCGTCACGCCGGCCCCCCGTAGGCATTGTGTTGCCGCGCGAGTGGTGTGCCTGCCGTCGTTTTGGGCGGCCCGGCAGATCATTCGTCATCCCTCGCGATTGCATTGGCCTTTTCGCGAGGTCATTGTTATGCCGGCATTTCGCAGTGCCGACCCAAGGGAGGTTTGAATGACCACGCGTCGAGAATTCCTGACCACCGCAGCTCTGGCGTCCATGGCGGCAACGCTTCCGGGCCATGTGTTCGCTCAGGACATGAAGTTCTTCCGCATCGGTACGGGTGGCGCGGGTGGCACCTACTTCCCGATCGGTGGCCTGCTCGCCAACGCCATCTCGGCTCCTCCCGGATCGACCCCCTGCGACAAGGGCGGCGCATGCGGCGTCCCGGGCCTCGTGGCCATCGCCCAGACGTCGAACGCTTCGGTCGCCAATTGCACCGGCGTCCAGACCGGGCAGATGGAGTCGGGCCTCGCCGCGGCCGACATCGTCTATCAGGCCTACAACGGCCTCGGCACCTTCAAGGACAAGAAGTACGAGAAGCTGCGCGTCATCGCCAACCTCTTCCCTGAGCACCTTCATCTCGTGCTGCCGAAGGGCGCCAAGCTCGGCGGCATCGAGGAACTGCGCGGCAAGCGCGTCAGCGTCTTCCAGGCCGGCTCCGGCACTCAGGTCGCGATCCTCGAGTTCCTGAAGCAGTTCAACATCGAGAAGAAGGACATGCAGACGTCCGAACTCGGCCCGCAGCAGAGCGCGGATCGCATGGCGGACGGCCAGCTCGACGCCTTCTTCATCATCGGCGGCACGCCGCTCGCCGCCATCACGCAGCTCGCCTCGACCAAGGGCATGGAGCTGTATTCGATGAAGGACAGCGAGATCGAGAAGTTCCTGAAGGCGCTGCCCTACTACTACGCCGACCCGATCAAGGCCGGCAGCTACGAGGGCCAGAAGGCCGAGTCGAAGTCGGTCGCCGTCGGCGCCCAGTGGATCGTGTCCGCCGATGTCCCCGAGAAGCTCGTCTACGACGTGACGACCGCTCTCTGGAACAACAACACGCGGAAGCTCCTGGACAACGGCCATTCCAAGGCCAAGGAGATCCAGCTCGCCTCCGCGCTGAAGGCCGTCAAGATCCCGCTGCATCCGGGCGCCGAGAAATTCTACAAGGAGAAGGGCGTCCTCAAGTGAGGACTGGCCTTCGAGCCTGACCTGGTTCGGCCGGCGCACCGTGGCAATGGGCGCCGGCCGACTTGTTTTCGCGACCGACCGAGGCCCGCCATGGCAGGGAATACGATGTCCGATAGCGACATGATCGACGCGCGGCGCGCCAAGGAGATCGAGGAGCAGTTCGAGAGCGAGCGGCGCACACGCCCCGTTGCTCCGGTGCTCACGTCGGTCGTCTATGTCTTTCTGGCCCTCTTCGCCCTCTACCACTACGTCACGGCCGGCATCGGCATCCCCATCGACCACTGGCACATGGGGTTCCACCTCTCCGGCGTCATGCTGATGGTGTTCCTGCTCTATCCGGCGCGCGGACGGACGCCCGGCTCGGAGCCCGCCCGTTCACGGTTCCACGTCCTCGGCGTGCCGGTCTGGGACTGGGCCGCCGGCGTCGCT
Organism: Hyphomicrobiaceae bacterium; assembly: GCA_041742195.1. Lineage (GTDB taxonomy): Bacteria > Pseudomonadota > Alphaproteobacteria > Rhizobiales > Hyphomicrobiaceae. The sequence goes on along the minus strand of JBGSJD010000203.1, from coordinate 617 downwards.
TGCGTCCTCGCGGCGCTGTGGATCGGTGTCTCGTGGGAAGGCGTCGATCTCAAGTGGCTCGGCGTTCCCTTCGATGTCGTCCAGCAGGCGCTGCGCCAGGGCGCGCCCGCCGACATCGACGTCATCTTCGGCACCATCCTGACAGTTCTGGTGCTGGAGGCGACGCGTCGCACGGTCGGCTGGGTCCTCCCGATCATCGTCATCTGCTTCATCCTGTTCGCCCTCTACGGGCCCTACATGCCGCTCCAGATCCTGAAGCATCCGGGCGTCAGCTGGCGGCAGTTCATCAACAACATCTACTTCCCCTCCGAAGGCATCTTCGGCATCGCGCTCTGGATCGCCTCGACCGTCGTCTTTCATTTCGTGCTCTTCGGCGCCGTCGCGCAGCGCATGGGGCTCGGCCAGCTTTTCGTCGATGTCTCGACCGTGCTCGCGGGGCGGTTCACCGGTGGGCCGGCGAAGGTGTCCGTCGTGTCGTCGGCACTGTTCGGCACCATTTCGGGTTCGGCGGTCGCCAACGTCGTCTCGACCGGCGCGCTGACGATCCCGAACATGAAGCGCCTCGGCTACCAGCCGCACTTCGCGGGCGGCGTCGAGGCGGCAGCCAGCGCCGGCGG
>JBGSJD010000202.1:0-9364 GCA_041742195.1 Hyphomicrobiaceae bacterium | reverse complement strand
GCCTCGGCCTGGGCCGTCGTCATCGTGTCGCCGGCGACCGTCGTCCGCCGCATGTCGCGCGGCTGGCTCGCGTCGTACCGGCGGACCCGATGCAGCACCTGCCGGTTGTCCCACATGACGAGGTCATGGCGCTGCCACTTGTGCACATAGACGTACTTCGGCTGCGTCGCGTGCTCGGTCAGGTCGCGGAGCAGGATGCGCGCTTCCGGCATCGACATGCCGATGATCCCGCCCGCATGTGACGAGAGATAGAGCGACTTGCGCCCGCTGACGGGATGCGTTCGGACCAGGCTCTGCCGGACGGGCTTGAACATCTTCTTCTCGTCCTCGGTGTAGTCGAGGAAGCCGAGCGAGCCCCGGCTGTACATCAGCGAATGCTCGGCGATCATGCCGTCGATTTCCGCCTTCGTGTCCGCGTCGAGATCGTCGTAAGCCGCGCGCATGTCGGCGAATTCCGTATTGCCGCCCTTCTCGTTCAGCACCCGGCACGACAGCAGCGAGTACTTGGCCGGGATGGCGCGGAACGAGGAATCCGAATGCCAGAGCATGTTCCCGATGTTGAAGAGATGCTGCCGGCTGTCTTTCGGCAGCGGCTTGCCGTCCTTGCCGAGGTTCGAGACGTCGTTCATGCCCTCGCCAAGCCGCTTGTCAGCGGCCTTGGTGATGTTGCCGCCGCGCGCATCCTCCAGCGGCCCGAAATTGCGCGAGAACGCCTGCTGCTGCTCGTCGGTGAGCGCCTGTCCGTGGAAGACGAGAACGGCGTGGCGATCCATTCCGGCTTCGATGGCTTTCACGTCGTCAGGCGACAGCGGCTTGGTGATGTCGACGCCGGTCACTTCGCCGGCAAATACGGGCGTCAGTTGGCGAATGCTGATGGACATGGGGCTTCCTCCTCGCGGCTGGCTTCTGCGCGGCATCCGAGGGCCGCAGCCGTTTTCGCACCGAAAGGCTAGGCCAACCGCAGCGCGAGGGAAAGTCCGGACATGAATGACGTTGCGGGGCGCGTCCTTACCCGCGTGCCGCACTTCGGAACCCGGCGGCGACGGCTTCGGCTTCCGAGCAGAACCAGCGCTCGCCGCGCCGCGCGCTCACCCTGATGCGCGCGTACTCCGTCGCCCACGGCAGCACGTAGACCCGGTTCCCGCCCTTGACGGCCCCCTTGATCGGACAGCCTTCGGGCGCCCGTCCCTTTGCTTCCGCCCAGACGCGATTGCGCCAGTCCTGCGGCCTCTCGGCGGCTGGGACCGACCAGATCCCCGCTTTGGCGGCCTGGGCTTCGGATTGTGTCGCCTGGTACGGCGAGACGAGGCCGGTCTCCGCGAAGGCAAACCCGGCCTTGACGAGGCCCTGCGCCACATCCTTGTCGCCGTCGCGACAGCGGCCCCAGGCGACGCCCTGGCTGTCGGCGGAGCCGGTCTCGCAGGTGATGACCCGGCCACGCACCAGACGCACGAGTGCCTCCCGCGCGTCGTCTCCACACGCCCATGTGCGGCCGGCGCGGGCATTCGCGCGCGGGCAACGCTGATCCGCGTCGAGCGCTTCGATCCCGGTCAGTCGGATGATCGTATTGCCGATGCGCAGCGCGTCGTTACCGATCACGGACGCCTTGCCCTTGACCGCGACGTTCGCGCCGATGAGCGGCAGCCCGGAGAGGCTCGCCAGCGAGACGCCGGGCAGTGTCCAGCGCCCGGCCATCACGACAATTCCGCCGACGAGAAGCAGCAGCACCGCGCCGACCCCGGCAAGGCGCCACCGCGACGGGAGATCGACGATCGGTGCGATCGCCGGTCGCTGGAAGACTCTGTGGCCGAGGACCAGGGCAGGTCCGAAACTCGCCGCGAGACAGATGCCACTGATGGCGAGCGCGGCGAGGCTCTCGCCGTCCACCGAACCACCCGCAAGTGCAACGCGCAGCGCTCCAGCGACGAGCGCGATCGAGCCTGCGAGAAAGAGCGGCCCCGACACGCTGGATCGGCCGAGTACGTCGAGCACCGGAGCGCCTGCCCCCTGCAATCGTGCGAAGCCGGCTGCGGTGTGGAGCGACAAGCGTGCCGCGAGGGAACGAAGGCCGGCGCCGCCGACCTGGATGGCGCTACGGAGTTTGTGGGCCGAGCCCTTGGCGAGGACGTCGGCGGCCGCGCCTGCGGCCTTCGCTCCGCCAGCGACCTGTTCGCCGAATTGCTGCGCCCGATCCCGTCGGGCTTCGCGGCGCAGCTTGATCGTCGTGCGCACGTACTGGTGCCACTCGAAGCCGTCGTCGCGCTTTTTCCAGAATCGCATCGCCGCTTGTCCCCCCACGGCTTCACGCAAAGTCGGTCGCGGACCCGACCCTGCAACGATCGATCGTGGCGTAATGACGGCCGATTCGGGCACGAAAGTGGCCCGATCGATGCCATGTCCCGGTTTGGGGAGGATTGGAGCGGGCGAAGGGGATCGAACCCTCGACCCTCACGTTGGCAACGTGATGCTCTACCGCTGAGCTACACCCGCTTCCTTGCGTGTCGACCGCCTCGTGGGCAGCGACAACGCAGGTTTATGACCCAAACACCGGCATGATGCAAGGGGCAAGGTTCCAAATTTCCGGGAAGCTCGACGAGGCGGCGTCAGCGAGCCTCCTGGCCGTCGAGAAATGCCTGCACGAGCCCAGAGAATTGCACGGGCGCCTGCTCGAACATCGAGTGCGACGTATCCGGGATCATGGCGGACCGTGCGTCAGGGATGGCGCTGGCGAGCGCCTTCAGCACGACGGGCAGCAGGCCCTTGGTCAAGGCGCCGCCGATGAGGAGCGTTGGCGCCGCGATACGTTCGGCGGCCGCCTTCGAGAACGGTCGACGGTCCTCGTTGATCTGGCCGATCAGCGTCGCGGCATTGTCCCGCCGCATCTGCTTCGCCGCGGCTGGCCGCTTGGCCCACGTCCCCGCGCCGTAGATTCGGTCGACGAAGCCTTGTAGCCCACCGTCCACGTCTCCTGCCGCGATCTGTCGGGCCGCCTCGTGGATGCTTTCCACCCGCTCGGCCGTCGCCGGCTGCCCCGGCGGCATAAGCGACGCATCGAGTTCGCCGCCCGGTTCCGCCAGGATGAGCCGCCTGACGAGATCTGGTCGCTGCTCCGCGATCCGGAATGCGATGTGCCCCCCCCGCGAATGCCCCATCACGTTCACCGCACCGACGCCGAGGCCCTCGATCAGCGCGATCATGTCGGACGTGTGCTGGGCAATCGTGAAGCCGCCGCCCTCGCCGTTCCAATGCGCCGGGAAGAAATGCCTGAGACTTGGGATGATCAACCTGTTGCGCCGTGACAATGGCCCCATGACCGGCGACCAGGATCTGAAATCGCCGAGCGAGCCGTGAATGCACACGAGAGCGTCGCCGGAGCCGAGATCCAGATAGGGCACGACGGTGTCGCCGACGGGCAGCGTCTTCATGGTGTTGTCCTTTGATCTGCGGTGCGCCTCACGTTGGTCCTATAGGGCGCCGTTCGGATGATCTCCAAGAGTTCGCTGGCGCGTTCGCGGCGTCAATAGGCTGGAGAATTTCAGCCTTGCCTGGGTTGGACGAATGAAACTCCGCTCCTGATATTTCGCTTCGATTGTTTTTGTCAGGCTTTATCGAATGAGGCGACGTTGAGGGCGGTGTTCTCGCAATTGTAGAATCTGGAAGATTATCTATCGGTCGCGGAAATTTTCCGCAAAGGGGCGCTCCGGCGAACGCAAGGGACGTTCTGTCGGAAAAAGAATACGATCTGCCGGACGGACGGGCTTTAATTTTTGTCATTCGCCCGGAATGCGATATTGCCTCGGGTGACGGAATGTCGATGGAAACGTCGTCGCGCTGTCGTAGCGTGTCTGCGGGACAGAGCACAAAGACGAGAAGTGGCAAGGAATGGAGATGCCAGGTTTCGGCGATGGCGCCGTTCCTGTTTGTCGGCGTCGAGTCGTCCCAGCCAGGAACGGGCTCGATATGGAACGTCTTCCCCCGCCAGCTCGTGACATAGAACTCCTGCAGCAGTTTCGGGCTATGCAGAAGCGAGCCGATCGAAACTTCCGCGAAAGGCGTCCGATCGTAGGGACCGAAGTATTCGACCGTGATCTCCTACACGTCGCCGCGTCGAGCCACGGAACTTCGCATCGACCACACCGTTGGCTGGTGTTGGTTGCGGCGTGGGACGATCTCGACGTGGCTCTCGCAGATCTCCTGTGGCGGTCGCTTGTTCGCCGCGAGAAAGCCACCGACCCTCTGGACGGTTTCCGCCTTCAGCCGGTCGAAGATGCGCTTCTTGCGGCCCTGCCAGACGAGGTGATCGATGACGGCGTAATCGCGAGCGCTGAATAGGATTCCCATCGATATCCCCGACAAAAGCGCGCACTGGTCCTGGTGCAAGCGATTGCTGCACCCCGGCCAAGCCGTCGCGACTGTGATCATTTGCTGAATGTGAGCACCTGAAATCGGCTTTTCGGAGGCGGCCGTTCCGATGTGGCGGTGCGGCCACCGATTTGCTCGACGCAGAGCACAAGGCCAGTGCGCGCGGTGGTCGCGCCGCGATGTCGGGAGTTTTCCTTGCACGAGGACAGTGCGCAGCGGATAGGATCTCGTGCGGAAAGTCGAACGATCGAAACGTCAGCACTGGAACCCGACGCATGAACGATTTCGCAACCCATGGCACCGGCCGTGCAAGCGGTCTGGCGCATGCCGGATTTCAGGGGCGGCGCCCGGTCTTCACGGACGTCGGTTCGGGCATCGCGGCTGTCGTATCGTTGATCGCCCTGCTCTTCTCCGGCTACACGTTCTACGAGACGGTCCTGAAGCAGGCCGAGTTGCGGGTCTACACCTCGCCCCTGATCCACATGTATCGGCAGGACTTCCGTGACGTCTTCGCCATTCCGGTGACCATTTCCAACGACGGCGCGCAACGGGGAACGGTCTTGTCGTTCGATCTCGATATTACCCATCGGACGACAGGTCAAACGCAACGCTTCCAGAATCTGAACTTCGGAGCTTCTCCGCGCGGAGACGTGAAATTGTTCACGCCCATTACGGTGGCGGGCGGAGGTTCCTACTCGAATGTCGTCCTGTTTCACGCTCTCGAAACGGGCTCGTTCGTCGAAACGACCGGCGGCGTGGAATTACCATTGCGTCTCACGCTGAAACTCAATGTCGATCAGTCCGGCGGATGGTTTGGGCTTCTCGCACCTCCGCCCGTCACCTTCGAGATGACGGCGAACTACATCGCCAGTCTGCGGGACATGGAATCGGGCCGACCGACGCGGCTGCACGATGCCCGCTGGACGGCCGCACGAGCCAAGGCGAAAGCAGCCGAGTGAGAATAGCGCCGGTTGTCGTGCTCGGCAGCAACGAGCATCGATGCGCCCGCGCGGTTGCTGGTGGGCAACCGAAGCGCAACTCAAAGAGCGCGGTTGCAGGTTGGCAACCGAAGCGCCCGCCACTTACTTGCGTCCCCGGCCGAGGCGCGGCGCGCCGAGAGCCGGGGTCGCTTCGGTCGACGTCGGCGAGTTCACAAGCCAAGCGATCCCGGGTCTCCGCACGTACCTTCGGCCCGCGCGTCGCCCGGGAACGCAAGTGGAGAGGGCGCGGTTGCTGGTAGGCATTCGAAGGCGCAACGAAAGAGTCCATCCGAAGGCGCAACTCACGCACCGGTTGCTGGTGGGCAACCGAAGCGCCAACAAAGAGCCCATCCCAAGGCGCAACTCACGCGCCGGATGCGCCAGTGGGCATCCGAAGGCGCCACTAAAGAGGAATATTGTCGTGTTTCTTCCAGGGGTTTTCGCTCTGCTTGTTCTGCAGCATGTTGAGCGCGCGGCAGATCCGGCGCCGCGTATTGCGCGGCAGGATCACTTCGTCGATGTAGCCGCGCTCCGCCGCGACGAACGGGTTCGCGAACCGCTTCTGATATTCGTCGATCCGCGCCTTGATCTTCTCCGGATCGCCAAGCTCGGCGCGATAGAGGATCTCGGCCGCCCCCTTGGCGCCCATGACGGCGATCTCGGCTGATGGCCACGCGTAGTTGACGTCGCCGCGGATGTGCTTGGAACTCATCACGTCATAGGCGCCGCCGTAGGCTTTGCGCGTGATCAGCGTGACCTTCGGCACCGTCGCCTCGGAATAGGCGAACAGCAGCTTGGCGCCGTGCTTGATGAGGCCGCCGTACTCTTGGGCGGTCCCCGGCAGGAACCCCGGTACGTCGACGAACGTCACGATCGGGATCTCGAAGCAGTCGCAGAAGCGGACGAAACGCGCGGCCTTGCGCGACGCATCCGAGTCGAGCACGCCGGCCAGCACCATCGGCTGGTTCGCCACGATGCCGACGGTGCGTCCTTCCATGCGGGCGAAGCCGACGACGATGTTCTTCGCGAAGCTGTCCTGGATCTCGAAGAAATCGGCCTCGTCCACGACCTTCAGGATGAGTTCCTTGATGTCGTACGGCTTGTTGGGATTGTCGGGAATGAGCGTGTCGAGTGACGGCTCGGACCGGTCGAACGGATCGCAACTTGGAAGCACCGGCACGCCCGACGTGTTGTTCGCCGGCAGGAAGTCCATCAACCGCCGCATCTGCAGCAGCGCTTCGACATCGTTGTCGTAGCCACGGTCGGCGATCGACGACTTCGTCGTATGGATCGACGCGCCTCCGAGTTCCTCCGCCGTGACCGTCTCGTTGGTCACTGTCTTCACGACGTCCGGCCCCGTCACGAACATGTAGCTCGTATCGCGGACCATGAAGATGAAGTCGGTCATCGCGGGCGAATAGACGTCGCCGCCCGCGCAGGGCCCCATGATGACTGAGATCTGCGGGATGACGCCGGACGCGAGCACGTTGCGCAGGAAGACTTCGCCATAGCCGCCGAGGGCCGCGACGCCTTCCTGGATGCGCGCGCCGCCCGCATCGAAGAGCCCGATGATCGGCGCCCGGTTGGTCAGCGCCATATCCTGGATCTTCATGATCTTCTTCGCGTGCGTCTCGGAGAGGGAGCCTCCGAAGACGGTGAAGTCCTTGGCGAAGAGATAGACGATGCGCCCGTTGATCGTGCCCCAGCCGGTGACCACGCCGTCGCCGGGGATCTTCGTTTTTTCCATCCCGAAGTCGGTCGAACGATGCTCGACATACATGTCGAACTCTTCGAACGATCCCTCGTCGAGGAGCAGTTCGATCCGCTCGCGGGCGGTCAGCTTGCCGCGCTTGTGCTGGGCCGCGATACGCGCTTCGCCGCCTCCGAGGCGGGCGATCTCGCGCCGTCTCTCGAGCTCGTCGATGATGTGCTTCATGGGAGCGTCGTGCCTGATGTTCGAGAACCTGCAACTTGGCTCTCTACCACGGGCGCGCCGACGCGCAAATCCTCGGGGCTCTGATCGGTGAACCGCCCCGGACCGGGCCGGATCGGCGTGACGGGGACACTAGTGTGGCGGCTTGGAAGTCCGCTTCATTCCTTCGGCACCCTCTGAGAGCGGACTTCCAAGCATGACGCCACACTAAGCTAATGTTTTTTCTAGTGTCCCTCTGATCGCAAAGTTCGTTTTGAGCCCGCGAAAGAATGAGGCGAACTTTGCGATCGGGACACTAGCGCCCCCAATCGAAGAGCGGACCATCAGCGGTCAGACCGACGGCAGCGCCTTCCGGCTGCGCGCGATGAGGGCGACACCAACGAGGGCCAGCATGGCGAACGCCACGCCGGTCGACTGGATGATCCGGGGCGGGTACCCGTCCGCGGCGCAGAACAGGGCCAGCTCGGCAAGGCCGAAGAAGCCGGTGGCGGCCAGTCCGATGGCCATCCGCTCCACCAGTGTCGGCTGGAAGCGGCCCTCGGTGCGCCACGTCAGGATCGCCGGGAATGCCAGCGCAAAGAGCAACCCGAAAGCAACGCTCTTTGCCGCGCAAGTCATCACGACCGGACCGTAGATCAATTCCATCATGGCGCAGTTCCCTGTGTTTGAGCGTGCCGCTCTCTGTTCTGAACTGCGATCAGTATGCCTGAGGTTGGAAATAAATCAAGACGGTACGGATTGAAATAAATCACGCTTCCGTGATCGTCCGGCACCCCGTCCGCAAGCCCCGGTATTCGGGCCGGTGCGAATGCGGGCTGACGCTCGCCGCCGAGGTGTGCCAACCTGCGTCTCCCACCCTTGCTTCCAGCCGTGACGAGACGTCCATGAGCGCTCCCGAAATTCTGTCCCGCATCGTCGGCCCTGCCGCCTGCCTCACCTCTGACGACGACGTCGCCCCCTACGCGGTGGACTGGCGCGGCGCCTACCGGGGGACGCCTGCCGCGGTCGTGAAGCCGGCGACGACGGCCGAAGTCTCGAATGTCGTTCGCGCCTGTGGCGAGGCAGGTCTCGCGATCGTCCCGGCGGGTGGTCGGACGGGGCTTTGCGGGGGCACGGTGCCGCCGGCCAACGGTCCGCAGTCGATCGTGCTGTCGCTCGAGCGGATGAACCGCATCCGGTCGATCGACGCGCTGGATTTCTCGATCGTGGCCGAGGCCGGCTGTGTCGTGCAGAACATCCAGCAGGCAGCCGCCGACGCCGGTCGCCTGTTCCCGATCCAGTGGGGCGCCCAGGGTACGGCGCAGATCGGCGGCATGCTGTCGACGAACGCGGGCGGCATTCGCACCCTCAAATGGGGCAATGCCCGCGAACTCGTGCTCGGCCTCGAGGTGGTGCTCCCCGATGGCCGTGTCCTCGACGACCTCCGGCGCGTGCGGAAGGACAACAGCGGCTACGCCCTGCGCCATCTCTTCATCGGAGCCGAGGGCACGCTCGGCGTGATCACGGCGGCCGCACTCCGCCTGCAACCCGTCCTGAAGCGCGTCGAGACGGCGTTCGTGGCTGTTCCAAGTCCTCAGGCCGCGCTGGCGCTCTACGGCCGCTTCATGGACTCGGGCGCCGACCTCGTCGCCTTCGAGTTGTGCGCACGCTACTGCATGGAAACCGCGGCCAAGCACGGGGTCGGACTGCGCATGCCGCTGCCGCTTAAAAGCCCGTGGTTCGTCATGGTCGAGATCGCCGCCGCTCACCCGAGTGTGCCGCTGCGGGAGATGCTGGAGGAGGTGCTCGCCGAGGCCATCGAGACGGGCGAGGCGACCGACGCCTCACTCGCCGATAGTGAGGCACAGCGCCTTGGCATCTGGAAGATCCGTGAGGACTACCCCGAGTGCTCGAGGCTCGAGGGGCCGGCCGTCAACACCGATACGGCCGTTCCGGTCTCGGCCGTCCCGGCCTTCCTCGAGAAGGCGATCCGTGAAGTGGCCGCACGCTGGCCCGAGGGCCGCATCTCGGCCATCGGCCACGCGGGCGACGGCAACATCCATTTCGGCCTGCACGCCCCGGCGGGCTGGAGCCATGGCCGCCCGGCGTG
>JBGSJD010000201.1:0-5254 GCA_041742195.1 Hyphomicrobiaceae bacterium | reverse complement strand
GGCGCCGGGAAATCGGCGCTCGCCCTCCATTGCATGTCGCAGGCGTTCCTCATCGACGGCCGCGCGATCACCGCGACTCTCGTCGCGGACGATCAGGTCAGCGTCTGGGCCGACGCCGGCCGCCTTCTCGCCGCTCCCCCGCCGCGCCTCGCCGGTCTCATGGAAGTCCGCGGCCAGGGCATTCTGACGTTTCCGCACGTGGCGTCGGCCGAGGTGAAGCTGATCGTCGAACTCGCGCACCCCAACCGGATCGACCGCCTGCCCGATCCCCCCCTGCGCCGCACGTTCGCCGGGATCGATCTGCCCTGCATCGAGATTGCTCCGGGCGAGCCGACGAGCCCGATCCGCCTGCTGCTGGCCCTTCTTCGATCATGAGCCCCCTTTTCGCCGATCAATCCGTGGCCGATCGGCCGCCCCTGATGCGGCACGGCACCGAATACGGCCACCCGAGGGCGAATGATGGTAGCCAGACGCCGCGATTCGTCTAAAAAGCGGGTCACGCGGTGGCCCGCCTGTCCCCTTGGGACCGACGCGGTGCCCCTGTTCGGCACGCACACGCCCCGGCGCTCATCCGGCACGGGCGCGAGCAACGAGAGGCGGATTGATGATCGGTATCGTGATCATCACGCATGGCGGTCTGGCTGTTGAGTTCCGGGCGGCCCTCGAGCACGTGGTCGGCCCGCAGACGGGCCTCGAGACCATGTCGATCGGCCCCGAGGACGACATCGAGACCCGCCGCACCGAGCTGATCGAGGCGGTTCGCCGGGCCGACACCGGCCGGGGTGTGATCATTCTGACCGACATGTTCGGCGGCACCCCGTCCAACCTCGCGATTTCGGTCATGGACGATACCGGCGCCGAGGTGCTCGCTGGCGTCAACCTGCCGATGCTCGTGCGGCTCGCCAGCGTCCGGCGCGACAAGGCCCTCGTCGAGGCCGTCGATCTGGCCAAGGAAGCCGGCCGGAAATACATCTCCGTTGCGAGCCAGGTCCTCTCGGGCGACACTTGAGACGGGATCGTCCCAGGGAGACCTCATGCCAATAGCCGCTGAGCGGATCGAGCTTCTGATCCGCAACAAGAAGGGCCTTCACGCGCGGGCGTCGGCCAAGTTCGTGAAATGCGCCGAGACGTTCGACGCGACCATCCGGGTGACCCGCGACGGCCAGACCGTCGGCGGCATGTCCATTATGGGCCTCATGATGCTGGCAGCCAGCCAGGGCACCACCATTCAGGTCGAGGCCGAGGGCCCAGAGGCCGGACCGGCGCTGAAGGCGATCCGCGAACTCGTCGAGGACGGCTTCGGCGAGGATTGCTGACAAGAAAGCTGAACGCACCGCTGAAACGCCAAAAAGCGAGGTCTCCGGAGAGACCTCGCCATTTGGAGGCGGATGCGGTGAGTGTCGGCCTTACTGAGAGAGCCTCAGCTTGGCCACCTGCAGGGCGATGTCGCGGAACGCCTGCTTCAGCGCGTCGCCATCCTCTGCCTCGTAGAACTTCGACGGATCGGACGCGCAATTGCGGAGCGTGTTGATCGCCTTGTTGTTGCCGTTGAGCGCAAACCCGACCGTGTAGACCGTGATGCCGGTATTGTTCTTCATGGCAGCACACATCTGATCGGCCTGCGTATCGGAGATGCCGTTGGTGGCGTTGGTGTTGATCCGCGTACCGTTGTTGGCGCTGTTCTTGGAGAGAACACCATTCGCGTGCGCGGTGTTGTACTCGCCGTCCGACATCAGGATCGCGATCTTCTGGGTCTTGTCCGTGCCATAAGCCACCGGCCGGTTCTGCGACGGCCAGAGGTAGGCCCACTTCGGCGACAGCATGTACCAGGCCCAGGCCGTACCGATCTGACCAGCCGTCGCGCCACCCGTCTGCATCTTGTCGATGTGGCTCTTGAGGATGGCCTTCTCATTCGACAGCGGCACGATGGTGTTGATCGTCAGGTCGCTGGTCCGGACGAGCGAGCAACGGCTCTGCTCGCTGGAACTCGAGCTCTGATAGATCGGACCCATCCGCCGGGCAGCCGTGTCCGGGGCTTCGTCGGTCAGCATGTCGGCGCCGACGCGCTCACTGACGCAGTAGGACGACGGCCGGAACGTGGAGTTGCTGCCGGACGTGTTCGCAAAGCGATAGTAGGCAGCCGGAGCGCCCCACGACCACGACGTGCACGGCGAGCTTGAGCTGGTGCACGAACCGGTGCGAAGCGAGCCGCGAACCTGGTTCACGAGCGCCGTCGACCCGAGATGCACACCGTTGGCGAACGGCACCAGCGCCACACGCGAGGTGTACTCGCTCTGGTCGTCCCACACGACGATGTCGATCAGGTCCTTGGCAGCGTCCTTGAGATCGTTGATCTTCGAGCCGGCCATCGAGCCCGTGACGTCGAGCATCATGGCGATCTCGAGGTTGTTCTCGCCGCTGCCGCCGACCGCGAGCTGTGCCTCGGCCCGCGCATGGACCGGCAGGTACTCGAAGTCGACCGCGGCGCCGAGCGGGCGCACGATCGAATTCGCAGCCGTCAGGAACGGTGCCGGCACCTGGGCCGTCGCCTGCATGACGAGCGAATTGCGCGCGTAGTCCGGCTCCAGCGACATCGTCGCCGTATAGCCGTACGGCTTGTTGGCGTTGAAGAACTGCAGCCCCTTGTCCTGGGCCATGGCGATATCGCTCTCGGTCTGCCAGGCGCGGGCTGCGGCGAGCGCCGAAGCGTCGACAGCATTCTGCAGCTGGTCGCGCGCCGTCATGGCCCGCCCGAAGTCGATCGCGCCACCGACGAGCGCCATCACGACGAACCCGGTCAGAGCGAAGACGATACCGACGGAGCCCCGCCGATCGCCTGCGAATTCACGTCCGGCCACGCGGGCCGGCTCGATGGTCCGGATGATCCTCTTGGACCACCCAACTGTTCCGGGATCGAGACCCCGGCCTGTTGAACGAAACATGGTACGCCTCCTGAACAATACTCGCATCCATCGTCGAAAGTATCGCATGTGTATTTATGAGCATTTAAAATGATATCCGAGGCAGGCAGATACATTGAATAAAATGGAATTACTTTGCATGAAGCAATTTTACTAGAATTGTTGCACCAGAAGAAAGACATCAATAACCAATTGATCTGCGCTTGAGGCTACACCAGGCCACGCAACGAGCGTGCCAGCCGCCTCGCGACGGCCGCGCGACGGGGCGGACGCATAAACACATAAGGATTTCTTTATATGACTGTTGCGCCGCCCGACGCCTCTGGCTATAGAGCCGGCTGACGGGACGCGACGTCCCGCGCGTGAAGACGCATCAGGCGCCCCGCGTCAACGACGGGAGCGGCCCCGCGCACGCAGTCTGTAAACGGGAAGGACGGCACGTCACATGACCGGAGCCAACGACTACATCGTCAAGGACATCAAGCTCGCCGACTTCGGCCGCAAGGAGATCGACCTTGCCGAGACCGAGATGCCAGGCCTGATGGCGATCCGCGCCGAGTACGGCCCGCAGCAGCCGCTGAAGGGCGCCCGCATCGCCGGCTCGTTGCATATGACCATCCAGACCGCCGTGCTGATCGAGACGCTGAAGGCGCTCGGCGCCGACGTCCGCTGGGTCTCCTGCAACATCTTCTCGACCCAGGACCACGCCGCGGCAGCCATCGCCGCCGCCGGCACGCCCGTCTTCGCCTACAAGGGCGAGACGCTGAAGGAATACTGGGACTACACCGCCATGCTGTTCGACTGGCATGGCGGCGGCGTTCCGAACATGATCCTCGACGACGGCGGCGACGCGACCATGCTCGTCCACTTCGGCCTCCGGGCCGAGAAGGGCGACACCGCGTTCCTCGAGAAGCCCGGCTCCGAGGAAGAGGAGATCTTCTTCGCCCTCATCAAGAAGATGCTGAAGGAGAAGCCGAATGGCTGGTTCGCCGAGGTTGCAGCCGCCATCAAGGGCGTGTCCGTGGAGACGACCACGGGCGTGCACCGCCTCTACAAGCTCGCCGAGGAAGGCAAGCTGCTGTTCCCGGCGATCAACGTCAACGACTCAGTCACCAAGTCGAAGTTCGACAATCTCTATGGCTGCCGTGAATCGCTCGTCGATGCACTCCGCCGCGGCACCGACGTGATGATGGCCGGAAAGGTCGCCTTCGTCGCCGGCTTCGGCGACGTCGGCAAGGGCTCGGCCGCCTCGCTCCGCCAGGCCGGATGCCGCGTGATCGTGTCCGAGGTCGACCCGATCTGCGCCCTCCAGGCCGCCATGGAAGGCTACGAGGTCGCCACCATCGAGGACGCCCTGCCCCGCGCCGACATCTACGTCACCGCGACCGGCAACAAGGACATCATCACGATCGAACACATGCGGGGCATGAAGGACCGCGCCATCGTCTGCAACATCGGCCACTTCGACAACGAGATCCAGGTCGCGGGCCTCAAGAACTTCAAGTGGAACAACGTCAAGCCGCAGGTCGACGAGATCGAGTTCCCGTCCGGCAATCGCATCATCCTGCTGTCGGAAGGCCGCCTCGTGAACCTCGGCAACGCCATGGGCCACCCGTCGTTCGTGATGTCGTCGTCGTTCTCGAACCAGACGCTCGCCCAGATCGAGCTGTGGGGTGAGCGCAACAGCGGCAAGTACCAGAAGAAGGTCTACACGCTGCCGAAGAAGCTCGACGAGAAGGTGGCGGCCCTCCACCTCGAGAAGCTCGGCGTGAAGCTGACCAAGATGAGCAAGGATCAGGCGGACTACATCGGCGTTTCGATGGAAGGCCCGTTCAAGCCCGAACACTACCGCTACTGATCGTTCGCGCGGCCCCGATCCGGGAGCCGACAACGACGCGACGACACCGAACCCCGCCGCATCAGCGGCGGGGTTTTCCGTTTCACCGTCGGCGTTGCCACACACCGGGGCTTCCGGGCCACAGACCTCGCCAACCTGACAATCGACCGGCCACGGACTCTAGGCACCGCCCCCCGCCCAACGGATAATGACTAATGATTCGTTAACTCGATCCGGCCTTCCCCGTCGTGCGTTCCGGGATCGCCGCGAAAGCCCCCGTTCCGGAGCGCAATGCAGCAAGCCGCCCAACCACCCCGTCAAGGCGTGAACGCCCGCGCCGAGCTGCTGTTGCTGCTCGTGGCGAGCATCGCCTGCGCCATCGTGCTCACCGCGACCATCGCCGACCGTGGCTCCCAGCATGTCGGCTCGATGAAGCTCGCCCACGTGCTGGCGTTGGCCGTGACCAGCGGCGCCATGGCCGTGGCGTTGGCGCTCC
>JBGSJD010000200.1:0-2613 GCA_041742195.1 Hyphomicrobiaceae bacterium | reverse complement strand
GCGCTGGCGCTGTCGCCGCGCGTTTCGATCACGACGCCGGCGCTCAGCGGCAGCATCGCGCTCCGGGGTGGGCGCGTCGACGACATCAGCCTCGTCGACTATCACGAGAAGCCGGACCCCAAGAGCCCGATGGTGACGCTGCTGTCACCGTCCGCCTCGCCGACCCCCTACTATGCCGAGTTCGGCTGGCTGGCCCCCGCGGGCCTCCAGGTGAAACTTCCCGACGCGACAACCGAATGGAAGCAGGCCGGGACCGGCGCGCTGACGCCGGACAGCCCCGTCACCCTCGAATGGGACAACGGCCAGGGCCTCACCTTCACGCGCCGCATCTCGGTCGACGCCAGCTACATGTTCCTCGTCGAGGACAGCGTCACCAACAAGGGCACGGGGCCGGCTATCCTCGACCATCGCGCCGTCATCTCGCGGCACGGCACGCCCAAGATCGAGGGGTTCTTCATCCTGCACGAGGGCCCGATCGGGTTCACGGGCGAGAAGGGCCTGCAGGAGGTCACGTATTCCGGCGCCCTGACCGACCTCAAGGAAGGCGGGCAGCTCACCAAGCCCTTCGAGAAGGTCACCGGCGGCTGGTTCGGCATCACCGACAAATACTGGGCGACGGCGCTGATCCCCGACCAGACGGCGGCGATGGACGTCTATCTCACGGGCTACCAGAAGAGCGGCCCGCGGAAAGAGAGCTTCCAGGTCGACTACTTCAAGCGCGGCATCGCGCTGCCACCGGGCGAGACCCGAAGCGTCGCGACGCGGCTCTTCGCGGGCGCCAAGAAGGTCAACGCCATCGAGGCCTATCACGACAAGCTGGGCATCCTGAAGTTCGACCTGATGATCGACTGGGGCTGGTTCTATTTCATCACCAAGCCGCTGTTCCACGTCATCGACTGGCTCGCGAAATTCTTCGCCGGCATGGGCTTCAGCGGCCACTTCGGCCTCGCGATCCTCGCGACGACGGTTCTCGTGAAGCTCGTCTTCTTCCCGCTCGCCAGCAAGAGCTACGAGTCGATGGCGAAGATGAAGAAGATGCAGCCCGAGATGGAGAAGCTGCGCGAGCGCTACAAAGACGACAAGATGAAGCAGCAGCAGGAGCTGATGGCGCTCTACCAGAAGGAAAAGATCAACCCGATGGCGGGTTGTCTGCCGATCCTGCTGCAGATCCCTGTCTTCTTCGCGCTCTACAAGGTGCTGTTCGTCACGATCGACATGCGTCACGCGCCGTTCTACGGGTGGATCAAGGACCTGTCGGCACCGGACCCGACGTCGCTCTTCAATCTGTTCGGGCTGCTGCCCTATGCGGTGCCCGACTTCCTGATGATCGGGTTGTGGCCGATCCTCATGGGCATCACCATGTGGATCCAGATGCAGCTCAATCCGCAGCAGCCTGACCCGATCCAGCAGCAGATCTTCAACTGGATGCCGGTCATGTTCACGTTCATGCTGGCGTCGTTCCCGGTCGGGCTCGTCATCTACTGGGCGTGGAACAACATCCTGTCGCTGATGCAGCAGTATTACATCTCGAAGAAGAACGGCGCCGAGATCCACCTCTGGAAGAACATGGGGATCGACAAGCTGCAGGCCTGGATGCAGGCGCGAAAATCCGGCAGCCGAAGCTGAACGGCGCGGCTCCTCCGGCCGCGCCCAGATCCCCCGCGGGGCCCCAAGCAATGACGACCGAAGCGAAGGTTCCGCGGACGGACGAGAAGGTGGTCGTTGAGGCCGTCGCCGGCCCCTTCATGCGGGGCTGGCGGTTCATGAAGAGCGTGCCGTCGCTCGAGTTCCTGCCGCCGTCGGGGCCGATCGAGATCGCGCTCGCCGGGCGGTCGAATGTGGGCAAGTCGAGCCTCATCAACGCGCTCGTCCGGCACAACGGCCTCGCGCGGACGTCGAACACGCCGGGGCGCACGCAGGAACTCAACTACTTCCTCACGGACTGGATGCCGCGGTTCTACGTGGTCGACATGCCGGGCTACGGGTTCGCCAAGGCGCCCAAGGAAAAGGTCGAGGCGTGGACGCGGCTGGTCAAGGACTACCTGCGCGGGCGCCAGACGCTGGCCCGCGTGCTCGTCCTGATCGACGCCCGCCATGGCCTGAAGAGCGTCGATAGCGAAATCATGAAACTCCTGGACGGCGCGGGCGTTACGTTCCAGATCGTCTTGACCAAGGCCGACAAGATCACGCCCAAGGCACTCGCTTACGTGATCGCCGCCACGGAGGCGGCACTCAAATCGCACCCGGCTGCGTTTCCCGGCATCATCGCGACGTCGTCGGAGACGGGCATGGGGATTGCCGAGTTGCAGGGCGCGATCACGGAACTGGTCGCCGAGCGGGGCTGAGTTCCGGCCGCGCCGGCAGGCCGGCCTTGCAGTCGAGCGGCCAGAAGACGACATTGGGCGCCATGAAATTCTCAACCTTTCCACTCGCCGACGCGACGGGCGTGGTTCTGGCCCACTCCATAGCGACGGCCAAAGGCACGCTGAAAAAGGGACGTGTCCTCGGGCCCCAGGACATCGCGCGCCTCGCGGAGGCGGGCCTCACCGAGGTTGTCGCAGCGCGCCTCGAAGCAGGTGACGTCGCCGAAGACGACGCGGCGGCACGGATTGC
>JBGSJD010000199.1:0-4622 GCA_041742195.1 Hyphomicrobiaceae bacterium | reverse complement strand
CCCCGATGGCGGCGGCGAGTCCCGCGAGTGCGCCGCGTCGGCTCAGCATAACCTCTCACCCCGCCCGATGTGGAGCGAAGCCGTGACCCAGCCGATCGCTGCAGCCTCCCGCCTGTCCCTCTGGCCCCGCGTGGTGATCGTGCTCGTGTTCGCGGCGCTGGGACCGCTGATCGGCGGTCCGATTGGCTGCGCGGGGCTCTTCACCGGCATCGGCGTTACGAGTCTGCCGGACGTGTCGAGTATCCGCGCCATCCCCGCCGCGCTCGGCTTGTGCCTGATCTATGGCCCGTTGTTCGGTTACATCTTCGGCCTGATGCCTGCGGCCTTGACGGGGCTCGCTCTCGCGATCCTCAAGCCTCGACCCCGCCGCGGCGATCTGCGTCAGGCGACACTCATCGCGACAGCCATATCGGCCACCCACGCGCTCGTCATGTTCAGCGCGCGTCTCTTGGAGTTGACGACCGTGGCAGGCACCGGCAGCCTCGTGGTCTCGGTGGCCATCGTCTTCGCGGGCGCCATCGCGGGCGCCCTGTGCTGGCTCATCCTGGCGGCCATCTTCGAGCGCCGGGGAGACAACTCGCCCAAGCCGACCGGTGCGGACGCCCCCGCATCGTGAGACGCGAGGGCGCACGCGCGGTGTTGACCGATCAGGCGTCCGCCGCGACCTTCATCGAGACGATCTTGTCGGGGCCCTGCACCGGCTCGCCGCGCTTGAGCTTGTCGACGTTGTCCATGCCCTCGATGACCTTGCCCCACACGGTGTACTGCTTGTCGAGGAAGCGGGCGTCGTCGAAGCAGATGAAGAACTGGCTGTTGGCCGAGTTCGGCATCGATGACCGCGCCATGGAGCAGATACCGCGCACGTGCGGCTCGGCGCTGAACTCCGCATTGAGGTTCGGGTGCTTCGAGCCGCCGGTGCCGGTGCCGTGCGGGCAGCCGACCTGCGCCATGAAGCCGTCGATCACGCGATGGAACACGATGCCGTCGTAGAAGCCTTCACGCGCGAGCAGCTTGATCCGCTCCACGTGCCCGGGCGCGAGGTCGGGACGCAGTTCGATCACGACCTTCCCCTTGCTCGTCTCCATGATGATCGTGTTCTCGGGGTCTTTGTAGGCCATCTTGATGTGCTCCGTGTCTGGTGTGTGGGGGCAGTAGGCAGTAGGCAGTAGGCAGTAGGCAGTAGGCGGGGGAGAGAGGCCCTAGGGATCGCTCGCTTCGAGTGATCTGATCAGGGCTCGCAACATTCTCCCCACCTCGTCAGAGGCGGCAAGCAACGCATCGGCTGTTTCCCTCGTTGCAATATCGACCCTGACTGCAAGCAGCAGATGTGTTTCGAGTTCCTTCAGCGATCCTTGCGCGACGCGCAAAAGCTGAATGTATGCGCCTCGACTTTCACGGCCGTACCCTTCGGCGATATTCGCCGGTATGGAAGCCGCAGATCGGCGGATTTGCGATGTAAGGCCGTAAAGTTCTTCACGTGGAAAGGTGGCGGTCAGTCGGTAGGCTGCTTCGGCCAGATCCATGGCCTTCTGCCAGACGATCAGGTCGCGATACGAGCGGATCATGCGACTTGCCACCGCTGATCCCAATCCCTACCGCCCACTGCCTACCTGCCTACCTGCCTACCTGCCTCAACCTCACTTCTTCGGCCCGACCGCCTGCACGTAGACCTTCAGCATCTTGTCGGGATTGGCCGGCGGCTCGCCGAGCGTGATCTGGTCGACATGCTGCATCCCGTCCACAACCTTGCCCCACACGGTGTACTTGCCGTTGAGGAACGGCGTGTGCGTGAAGCAGATGAAGAACTGGCTGTTGGCGCTGTTCGGGTCGTTGGTGCGGGCAGCCCCGACCGTGCCGCGCTCGAACGGCGTCGGCGTGAACTCGGCCGGCAGCGTGCCGAGCTTCGATCCGCCGCCGCCGGTGCCCGTGGGATCGCCCGTCTGCGCCATGAAGCCCTTGATCACCCGATGGAACACGAGGCCGTCGTAGAAGCCCTGGCCGGCGAGCGTCTTGACGCGCTCGACGTGCTTCGGAGCGAGGTCGGGGCGAAGCTGGATCGTCACCTTGCCCGACTTGAGCTCGATGATCAGCGTGTTGTTCGGATCGAGCTTGGGGGCTTGCGCCGCCGCGGGCGTGACAAGGGTCAGAAGAGCGAGAACGAGGCTCGCGAGAATGGTCTTCAAGCTGATGCTCCATCGATGGAGTTGGCGTTGCCGGAACGGCTTGGCGCGACCTTATGGCCGCAATCGGGCGAAGCCGCAACGATCCGCTAGTGTGGCGGCTTGGAAGTCCGCATCATTCCTTCGGCACCCTCTGAAAGCGGACTTCCAAGCATGACGCCACACTAAACCAATGTTTTTTCTAGTGTCCCTTTGATCGCAAAGTTCGTTCTGAGCCAGCCGAAGAATGAGACGAACATTGCGATCGGGACACTAGCCGCGTGTTGCGCCGAAGGCCCTCGTCAGGCCTTGCGCTGCGCGGCCTTCGCCTTGAGCGCCGCCTCGACGGCGGGCGACACGAACGAACTGACGGTGCCGCCCATCATGGCGATCTGCCGGACGAGCGTCGCCGTGATGTGGCGCACGTCCGGGCTCGCCGGCAGGAAGACGGTGTCGATGTCGGGCATCATGGCGCTGTTCATGCCGGACATCTGCATCTCGTAGTCGAGGTCGGTGCCGTCGCGGAGCCCACGGAAGATCATCGTCGCCCCGGCGTCCTTCGCGGCCTCCACCGTTAGCCCGGCGAACGTCACGACCTTGATCTCGGTGCCGTAGCGGGCTGTGACCGGCTTCATCTCGGCTTCGATCAGGTGCGTCTTTTCTTCCGTCGAGAACAGCGGCGTCTTCCCCGGATGAATGCCGATCCCGATCACGAGCCGGTCGACGAGCGCGGCCGAGCGGCGCAGCACGTCGGTGTGGCCGTTGGTGATGGGGTCGAACGAGCCCGAGTAGAAGCCGATGCGTTTCATGCCGTGTCCAGGTGTGTCGCGGTCGAAGGCGTCAGCGCATTATGGGCGGCGTGCTGTCGCCAGCACAAGCCCGCCAGCGACGAGCAGGAACCCGGACGCCGCATCGAGGACCCGGAGCCGCCGCATGTCGATCGTCGCTCGCGCCTTGGCGACGGCGAACGTGTAGGCGAGATCCACCGAGACGAGCACCAGAAGGAACAGTCCCGCGAGGAGCGCGAGCTGCGGCCCCGGCGCCATGGCGGGATCGACGAACTGGGGAAAGAATGCCCCGAGGAACAGGAGCACCTTCGGATTGGAGAGCGAAACGCCGAGACCCTGCAGGTAGCGGCTGACGGCGGACGCCTGGCTGAGCGGGGCAACGACCGTCGCCGATGCCGTTGCGGCCGCCCGCCGGAGGCGCCACCACGCCGCGAGCTGGCGCACGCCGAGCACGATGAGATAGATCGCGCCGATCCAGCGGATGACGTCGAACCACTCCGCCATCAGCACCATCACCGACGTCATGCCGATGGTGGCGACGGCGACGAGGATCGCCAGGCCCGTGAGGCACCCGGCGAGCGTGACCAGCCCACCGCCGAGCCCGCCGCTGAGGGTCGAGGCGATGATCAGCGCCATGTTGGGGCCGGGGGTGATCGCGAGCACCACGCAGGTGTCGGCGAAGGCGGCGAGAAGGGAGAGGCTCATCGGTCACTCGACGGTTGCGGGCTGCGGACGCTAGCGCAAGGCGCGCTGAGTGGCGAGGCCCCGCTCTCTTGGCGCGGCGGGCCGGCGGGTGAGATTTCCGGTGCGCGCCGCCCATCCCCGTCGCATGATGGGTGCTTCCCCTCCTCACTTCGTTCCGGAACAGGCAATGGCAAAGAAACGCATGGTGCTCGAGATCGGCATGGGCACCGACATTCGCGGCACCGACCCGACCAAGGCGGCGGCCCGCGCGCTCCGTGACGCGCTCTGGCACAATTCGCTGTCGATCGCGACGGCGCTGGGCCATCCGCTTGAGGCGATGCAGGTCGACGTCCACATCGGCGTGCCGAAACCCGAACTCGTGGACAAGGCCGAGGTGCTGAAGGTGCTGCCCTACGGCCGCGGCACCGTAACGGTGGTCGAAGGCGGGCTCCAGGTCATGAACGACGAGGGCACTGACGGCACCATGATCGCCAATTGCTGCGCCATCGTCAGTCTCGACATCTGAGGGCACCAACCATGGCCAAGAAACGCGTCATCCTCGAGCTGGGCTCCGGCAACGATCTGCACGGCTCCGACTACACCAAGGCGGCGCTCCGCGCGGTGCAGGACGCCCTGCATCACTCGTCGCTGGCGTTCATCCGCTCGTTGAAGATCGACAAGAAGTCCATCGACGTCGAGGTGACCATCGGCGTGCAGCAGCCGGAGAAGGTTGACCTCGAAAAGGTCAAGGCCTCGCTGCCGGTCGGCAACGTGCCCGTCAAGGCGGTCAAGGGCGGGCTCGACGTCGCCGATCCCGAGAACAACGACCCGGCCGTGATCGCCAGTGCGGCCATCGCGGTGCGAATCGACGTCTGAGCGGCGCGCTCCGGATCAGCGACCGATCGCAGGGAGCGCGAGCGGTCCGAGCGCGTAGCCGACCGCCCCCACGACAATGGCGGCAGCCGAGACGAGGGCGAGCGGGCGGCCGACG
>JBGSJD010000198.1:0-6415 GCA_041742195.1 Hyphomicrobiaceae bacterium | reverse complement strand
CGTCCTCGACGCGATCGAGCGGTATGCGGCGGCCGCGGGTGTCCGCCGTCTCTACCTGCAGGCCGACGCCGTGAACGCTGCGGCGATCGGGCTCTATTCGGGCGTCGGCTTCACGCTCGTCGGGCGCTATCACACACGGATCGCGCCGGGCTGATCTACCCCGCGCGACCTTCGGCCTCGAGGCCGTCCAGATCGACCGGTGCCCGGCCCATCGAAAGCTGGCCGTCCGGCGTCGTCGGCCACGCCTCGCGCGGCTTGTCCCAGTAGAGCTCCACCCCGTTGCCGTCCGGATCGTCGAGATAGAGCGCGATCGAGACGCCATGGTCCGAGGCCCCGGTCAGCGACAGCCCCGCCGCCTTGACCCGCGTCAGCGCGCGCCCGAGATCGGCCCGCGTCGGATAGAGGATGGCGACATGAAAGAGCCCGGTCGCGCCCTTGGGCGGCGGCGGCCCGCCGGCGCTGTCCCAGGTGTTGAGCGCGATGTGATGATGATATCCGCCGGCCGCGAGAAACACGGCCCCCGGCCGCCGCTGCATCACCTCGAAGCCGAGTACGTCGCGCCAGAACGCGAGGCTCTGCTCGATGTCCGAGACCTTGAGGTGCACGTGCCCGATGCGAACGCCGGCCGGAATGGGCGAGCTGTTGCCGGGCTCGGGAACGAGATCGCGCATGGGGGCCTCCTGTTGGCGGGTCGTCGTCTGGCGGGTGTCGCGGTCACCGATCCGGTCTTGAAGTCGCGATGGAGCGAGACCGTATTGCGCCGCGTCGCTCAGCGGAAGTGCTTCGACAACTTGAGCCCCTGCGCCTGATAGTTGCTCTGGAGGCCCGTGCCGTAGAGGACGTCGGGCACCTCTGTCATGCGCTCGTAGACGAGCCGGCCGATCACCTGCCCGTCCTCGAGCACGAACGGCACCTTGTGCGAACGCACTTCGAGGACGACGCGCGCCCCGTCGCCGCCTGCCGCGGCATGTCCGAACCCCGGATCCATGAACCCGGCGTAGTGCACCCGGAACTCGCCGACGAGCGGGTTGAACGGCATCATCTCGGCGGCATGCGTCGGCGGCACATGCACGGCTTCCTTTGATGCGAGAATGTAGAACTGGTCCGGGTCGAGGATGAGCCGTGTCTGGCCGTGGTGCTCGATCCGCTCCCAGTAGTCGGCGATGGCGCAGACACCCGGCTTGTCGACGTCGACGAGCCCGGTATGGCGCTTCGCCCGATAGCCGACGAGGCCGCCGCCCGCCCCGCCGAGATCGACCGAGAGCGCGATGCCGCCGGAAATATCCTCGACGCCTCCGGCGACGAGCCGCTGCGCCGCGTGCAGCACGCGAAGGGTGTCGTCGCTTTCCGTCGGGTCGCCGGTGCGGAACCGGAGTTGCGACAGGTACGAGCCGCGCCGCACCACGACGGGAAACGTCTGCGGGCAGATCTCGGCATAGAGCCGCCCCGTGTAGCCGCGCGGCACGGTGTCGAACGCATCGACGCCATCGGCGATGACCCGCGTGAAGACGTCGAGCCGCCCGGTCGAGCTCTTCGGATTGGCGGCCGCCGACACGTCCTCGGGCAGCGCCAGCGCCTCGAGCAGCGGTACCACGTAGACGCAGCCTGTCTCGAGCACCGCCCCTTCCGCGAGATCGAAGACGTGCAGCGTCAGCTCACGCAGCTTTCGCCCCACCTCCTCGCCCGGACCTGGCAGGAAGCTTGCGCGCACACGGTAAGCGATGTCCCCGAGCCGGAGATCGATGCTCGCCGGCTGCACCTGTCCCGGCGCGACGGGCGAAGCCGGCAGGATGGCGCCAGCCTCGATGAGGTGCCGGATGGCCTGGGCGGGCAGAATTCCGCCGTCGGGCGGCTTCGGCATCGTCGTCTCGGTCATCGGGGCGCGCCTCGCGGTTGTCGGGGGCTCGTCTCGCGGCTCGGCCGCACAGGCCGTCTAGCGCACGAGGCGGTTGACGCCAAGGCATGTTTGGCGCTACTCCCCGGCACCCGTGGTGATTTGGCCGGCCGGCTTGCAGCCACGTAAAACAACTCGCTAAAAGGGCCGAGCGCGTTTCCCGGACAAACTTGCCTGGAGCCGCCGGCGACTTGCCTCGTGATTGGGCAGCCGGCGCGGCGGAGTGCAATGTGCGCAGGTCAGATGGGCCTGCCGGGAGTGACCGATCCGATGACGAAGCCTTCGAGCGACCTCACTGATCCCGCAAACTGGCTGCCCGAGACCCGCCTCGTCCACGGCGGCACGATGCGCTCGGGTTTTGCTGAGACATCGGAAGCGCTCTTCCTCACGCAGGGTTATGTCTACGACAGCCCCGAGCAGGCCGAGGAACGCTTCAAGACCGAGAGCGGCGGCTTCATCTATTCCCGCTACGCCAATCCCACCGTCGCCATGCTCGAGGAGCGCATGCGCCTCCTCGAAGGCGCCGAGGCGGCGCGCGCCACGGCGTCCGGTATGGCGGCCGTGTCGGCCTCCCTGATGTGCTTCCTGAAGGCCGGCGATCACATCGTGGCGGCGAAGGCGCTGTTCGGCTCGTGTCTTTATGTCGTGCAGGAGGTGTTGCCCCGCTTCGGTGTCGAGGCGACGCTGGTCGATGGCCGCGATCTCGATGCGTGGCGCAAGGCCATGCGCCCGAACACCCGCGCCGTCTTCTTCGAGACACCCTCCAATCCCTGCCTGGACCTGGTCGATATCGCCGGCGTCTCCCGCATCGCCCACGAGGCCGGCGCGCTCGTCGTCGTCGTCGACAACGTGTTTGCAACGCCGCTCCACCAGCGCCCCCTGGAACTCGGCGCCGACGTCGTCGTCTATTCGGCCACGAAGCACATCGACGGCCAGGGCCGCGTGCTCGGCGGTCTCGTGCTCGGCTCGGCCCGGTACATCGGCGAGAAGTTCCACCCCTATTTCAAGCACACCGGGGCCGCGCTGAGCCCGTTCAACGCCTGGGTCATGCTGAAAAGCCTCGAGACGTTGCCGCTGCGCGTCCGCGCCCAGACGGAAACGGCGGCCCGCCTCGCCGACCACATGGCGGCGGCAGCCGACCGTGGCCTGTTGCGGGTGATCTACCCGGGCCGCGCCGATCATCCCCAGTCCGAGCTGGCCCGCCGCCAGATGAAGGCCGGGTCGACGCTGGTGTCGTTCGAGGTGGCCGGCGGCAAGGCCGGCGCCTTCCGCTTCCTCAATGCGCTGTCGATCATCCGGCTCTCGAACAACCTCGGTGACGCCAAGAGCCTGATCACGCATCCGGCGACCACGACCCACCAGCGCCTGAAGGCTGAGCTGAAGGCGGAACTCGGCATCACGGACGGCCTCTTGCGCCTGTCCGTGGGGCTCGAGGCGTGCGACGATCTCGCGCGCGACATTGACCAGGCTCTGGCGGCGCTTAAACTGTGATTGTTTGCCGAGGGATCGGACGCCAGCATGTACGAGACGGTTACCAGCGCCATCCGGGTCCGTGTCACCCCCCGCTTCCTCGAGGACCAGTCCACGCCGGACGAGGGGCGCTATTTCTGGGCCTACACGGTCGAGATCACGAACGAGGGGACCGACACTGTGCAGCTCAAGACGCGGCGCTGGCTGATCATCGATGCCAACGGTCGTCAGGAGACGGTGCGCGGCCCCGGCGTCGTCGGCCAGACGCCGGTCCTCGGTCCCGGCCAGAGCTTCGAGTATACGTCGGGCTGCCCCCTGCGCACGCCGTCGGGCATCATGTCCGGTAGCTACCAGATGCAGCAGGCCGACGGCCGCATGCTGGATGTGGCCATCCCGAGTTTCTCGCTCGACAGTCCTTACTCCCAACGCAGCATCAATTGAGCGAGGCTTACGATGGCGGCAACGCCGATCCCCGATCTGACGCGCCGCGCCACTGAGATCCTGGGCACGCTCATCGCTTTCGATACCGTGAGCGAGAAGGCGAACCTGCCCATGGCCGAATGGGTGCGCGATTATCTCGCGCGCCACGGCGTCGCCTCCGAGATGCTGCCGGCCGAGGACGGGCTGCACGCCAATCTTTTCGCAACCATCGGCCCCGAGGGCATCGGCGGCATCGGCCTCTCGGGCCACATGGATGTCGTTCCCGTCACCGGCCAGCCCTGGGACACCGACCCCTTCCGGATGGTCGAGCGGGATGGGCGGCTCTACGGCCGTGGCACCTGTGACATGAAGGGGTTCGTCGCCTGCGTGCTGGCCATGGTGCCCGAGCTGAAGGCCCGCAAGCTGCAGACGCCGGTCCATATCGTGCTCTCCTACGACGAGGAAGTCGGCTGCACCGGCGTCAAGCCGATGATCGCCGAGTTCGGCGACCGGCTGCCGAAGCCGCGCCTCGTCATCGTCGGCGAGCCGACCAACATGACGGTCGTCAACGCCCACAAGGGCGGCTCGCGGTTCATGACCGTGGTCACCGGCAAGGACGCGCATTCCTCGAAGCCGCAGCTCGGCGTCGGCGCCATCCGCATCGCGGGCGAGCTGATCGCTGAGCTCGGTCGCATCGAGGAGCGCTACAAGAAGACCCACTGGGATCCGCGCTTCGATCCGCCCTACGCGTCGATCACGGTGAGCCTGATCGAGGGCGGCATCGCCCACAACATCATCCCGCCTCACTGCGCCTTCCGCTGGGGCGTGCGCACGCTCCCCGGCATCGACGCCCACGCCATCGTGGCCGACCTCCAGGCCTTCGCCGAGCGCGAGCTTCTGCCCGCCATGCGGGCCGTCTCCCCCGACTGCGACATCGTCACGACGCCGGTCGGCATCCTGCCGCCGTTCTCGTCCGGCGACGGCTCGGAAGCGACCAGCCTCGCCCTGAAGCTCGCGGGCCAGAACGAGACCTTCGCCGTGCCCTACGGCACCGAGGCGAGCCATTTCGAAGCCGCCGGCTCGTCGACGGTCGTGATCGGCCCCGGCAGCATCGATCAGGCGCATCAGCCGAACGAGTATGTCGAGGTAGCTGAGCTCGAGAAGTGCCTCGGCTTCCTCGATCGCGTGGCCCATTGGGCCGAGACGACGCCCGCGCCCGCACCGCGCGGGTGATCGGCGCGTGGGGCGCATGCAACAGACTTGTGACGGCGCAGACCCGACCGCCAGGTGATAGGTCGCTGATTCCCGCACATTGCGGCTTCAAAAAGTGCATTTGATAACGATTGCAATCTAAGGTGGTGATTGAACGGTGCTGCGCCGGAAGCGCGGCGTCGCCCTGCGATAGCCATCGGAAATGCCCCATGCCGTCGTCCAACGCCAAGGTTCTGCCGCTCCCGGAGACGATGCAACCCGTAGAGCCGCAGGCGGCGCCACCCGGTGCCGGCGCGCGGACATCGGACCCGTCCCGGAGGTCGGTCGTCCGGCGCCTGCGCGGCGCCACGCGTCTGCGCACCGAGGTCGCCGTCACGTTGCGCGTGGATGGAGACGTCCACCCGGTCACGATGGTCAATGTCAGCGAGCGCGGCCTCGGTCTGGCCGGCGTACCGATCACCATTCCCGAAGGCCGCAAACTGAGGATCGAGCTGCCCGACGGCACGATCTTGTCAGGCCGCGCGCAATGGTCCCGCGCGGATCGGCTGGGCGTTGCCATCTCCGCTGCGAGCTACCTCCCGGGCATGGGCTGGAGGCAGGACCCAGCCGAAGCTGCAGCGACCAGACCCGTGCCTTCGGCCGCGCCGGGAACCACCCCGAACTCGGTCGCGTCGCGGATCCTGTCATGGTTCCGGAGATCGGGCGCATCGGCCCGCCCGTCGTCGGCGGTCCCCGGTTCGGCCCGCCAGCTCGAGCGCGCCTGGCGCAAGAACGGCATCGCCGTACTGCTTCCGCCCGCCGATGGTCAACGCGACTGATCCGGCCTCAGGCCGAGGCAGGCGTGATCCAGTTGTGGAGCGCGATGCCCCCGTCGACGACGAGCGTCGTGCCGGTCACGTAACCGCAGAACTGATCCGACAGCAGCGCGATCGCCGGCCCTGCGAGATCACTGGCGGCGCCGAGGCGCCCGAGTGGAATCTTGCCGTCGAAGTTGAACGCCGCCGCATTGAACCCCCCGCCCGGGATCGCACCCGGCGCGATGGCATTGACCCGGATGCCGGCCGGCCCGAAGGCCCGCGCCAGCTCCTTGACCAGCATCGTCTGGGCGGCCTTCGAGGCTGAATAGTGCGGCAGGTTGCGCGGCGTCTCGGCATGGAGTGACGTCACGAACAGCATCCGGCCACGCACGCCCGCGGCCTTCATGCGCTGCCCCATCTCGCGCGCGAGAAGGAAGCCTGAGCGCACGTTGACGGCCAGCATGGCGTCGAAGATCTCCTCCGTGACGTCCGCCAGCTTGTCCGTTTCCTTGCGCGGCGGACTGGCGGAGTGGACGAGCATGTGGATCGGCCGGTCGCCCGCCGCCGCGAGCACCTGCCGCCAGCCATCGGGCGTCGAGAGGTCCGCCGTGACGGCCTCGCC
>JBGSJD010000197.1:0-10979 GCA_041742195.1 Hyphomicrobiaceae bacterium | reverse complement strand
ACGCTCCCCTGGCCGCCGCTGAGCGAATGGAATCGAGCGCGAACCGGTCGACGATGCTCCCGCCCATGCCCCCTCACGCCGCCTCGGACGATCGCGACGCACCGGCCGCAGCTTCGTCTCGCGCCCGGCTTGACGGCTCCGGGCCGGCGACCGGAACGCTCTGGGCGGGAATTCCCGACCAGACCGTGTGGGCGGGAATGCTCTCGCCCTTCATGACGAGGGTCAGCGGCCGGATCTGGGCGAAGTCGCCGATGGTGGTGTCGTAGAGCACGGTCGACCCCGTGCCGATCGTGACGCCTTCGCCGATCACGATCCGGCCGACCTTCATGATCCGGTCTTCGTAGAGATGCGTCTGCGGGCAGGCACCCATGTTGATCACCGCGTGATCGCGGATCTCGGTGCAGTCGAACTCGCAGATATCGGTGGAGTTGATCCACGTGCCCTTGCCGACCTTCGTACCGAAGGGACGCAACATCCAGGGGAGGAACGGCGTGCCGCGCAGGTACTCGAGCAGCACCTTGCTGGCGAGACCACCGTAGAACACTGCGACCGCCTCGGTGCGCATCGCCCACCACGACCACATCGGCTTCATGAGCGGCCGGTAGACCCCCATCAGCGTCCATTTGAACGCGACCGCCATGGAGTACATGATCCCGGACGTGATCAGGCCCGCGCACAGGAAGTAGGTGAGAACGGTGCCCCAGCGCCCCTCGTCGAAGGGAGCCGCGATGATCTCGGCCGTGATGTAGGCCATCGTGATCAGGGCCGCGATCGGGAAAGCCGTGTGGATGGCCTCGAACACGGCCCGGCCAAGTCGCGAGACTCGCGTCGGCTCGTAGGTGGTGCCGGCGGCGCTGGCGACTCTCTGGCGGGTCGGCAACTGGATCGAGGGGCTGCCGAGCCAGGTCTCGCCCGACTTGACGTGCAGGGACGGCGGCAGCGCCGACTTCACGCCGATCAGCGCGTCGTCCTCGATGACGGCACCCTGCGGCACCACGGCGGAGTTGCCGAAGAAGCAGCGGTCGCCGGTCTTGAGGCGCTTCTGAATCATCCAGCCGCCGCGGATTTCCTCGTCGCCGAACACCGCCTCGTCGCCGATGAAATTGTCGCGCCCCATCTCGATCAGGTCGTAGCGTCCGGCGAAGCTGGCCGAGATCTCGGTCCCCTTGCCGATGCGCGCGCCCATCAGGCGATACCAGTTGCGCATGTAGACCGTGGCGTAGAGCGAGTTCAGCGTCTCGAGAATGGCCTCGGTCGCAAGGCTGACCACCCATTTGCGGAAGTAGTAGGCACTGAGCACGGAGCTACGCCCGGGTTTCACTCGGAACGGCATCAGCAGCCAGCGCAGGACGACCACGATGCCCATCGACCCGACGATCAGCGTCAGCGCCGCTGGCACCGAGTAGAGCGCCACCAATCCCCAGGGCAGGTTGTAGTTGGGATCGCTCGAGACCCAGCCCTCCAGGTGATAGAGGACGTAAAAGGCCGGGAAAATCGGCAGCAGCCCGACGATGAGACTGATGTTGTAGGCGACAAAGAAGCCGATGCCTCGGAGCGCCGTCGCCACCGGACCGATCGTCGGGTGCGGCGGCAGCGGATGGAGATCCGCCATGCCGATCTTGACACCGGGCGAGCCGCTCCATTCCTCGCCCGCCGGCACGCTGGTGCCCGATGCGATCGAGGTCAGATCGCCGACCATGGCGCCCTCACCGATGCGCACGTCGTAGCCGATCACCGCGCCGTTGCCGATGTGGGCGTCCTGGCCGACATCGATCCGGCCGACATAGACCTTGTCGCCGATGACTTCGATGTTGGCGAGCTTGACCTTGGTGCCGACGCTGGCCCGGTCGCCGATGCTGACGAGGTCGATCGCGCCTTCCTCGAATTCGTGGATCATCGCATCGCGGCCGATCTTCGCGCCCAGCGCGCGAAGATAGAGGCCCATCATCGGCGAGCCCTGCAGGAACTTGTGCGCGGTCAGATGGATGATGCGCTGCATCAGCCAGATGCGGAAATAGTAGGCGCCCCACAACGGATAGACGCCCGGCTTGGTGCGCCCGATCACGAGCCACTTCAGGGCGATGACGACGAACTTCGCACCGAGATTGAGGCTGACGAAAACGCCGCACAGGATGACGATCTCCTGCCACAGCGGGGTATCGGCGCGCACGAGGAAGATCGACGAGAGGAGCAGGCCGATCCACTGTGCCGTCACGATGGCGATGATGAAGGGCAGCGCGATCGCCTGCGCCAGCCCACAGAGAAACCGGCGGCGCAGAGGCACCGGCGTGAACCCGATGTCGACACGCTCACCGCCAGAATGCTGTGCCCGCTCCTGCAGTGTCTCCGCGAGCCGCCGCAAGGTCCGCGCTGCATAGATGTCGCCGAGCGCCACGCCGGCAAGGCTCGGCGTCTTGCGGATTTCCGAGATGAAGCGCGCCGCGAGCAACGAATGCCCACCGAGATCGGTAAAGAAGTCAGCTTCGAACGGGACGACCTTGAGGCCAAGCACGTCGCGCGCGGCGGCGAGAAGCTGGGCCTCGATGACGGATTGGGGCTGCTCCTGCTCGCCGCCAGAAGGCGCCTCGGGGAGTGGCAGCGCCGCGAGCGCCTTGCGGTCGGTCTTGCCCGAGATCAGGGTGGGCAGCGCATCGAGCCGGTTCCAGTAGC
Organism: Hyphomicrobiaceae bacterium; assembly: GCA_041742195.1. Taxonomy (GTDB): domain Bacteria; phylum Pseudomonadota; class Alphaproteobacteria; order Rhizobiales; family Hyphomicrobiaceae. The sequence goes on along the minus strand of JBGSJD010000197.1, from coordinate 8,309 downwards.
GCGGCAGCATGTAGGACGGCAGCTTTTCGGCGAGTTCCCGCTTGGCCGTATCCTGGTCGAACCCGGCCCCCGCAACGACGTGCGCGACGAGGACGTCGCCCGCAGCCTCGTGCCGCGACACGGCAACGGCCACCTGTTCGACGCCGGGATAGCGCGAGATCAGCGCCTCGATCTCTCCAAGCTCGATCCGGTAGCCGCGGATCTTGACCTGTCCGTCGACACGACCGTGAAAGGCGATCCGGTCCTGCGCGTCGACGCTGACGGCATCCCCCGTCCGATAGAGCACCGGATCGATCGCGCCGGGAGCGGCGAAGCGATTGGCGACGAACTTCTCCGCCGTCAGCGCGGCACGGCCGACATAGCCCGTCGCGACGCCCGGCCCGCCGATATAGAGCTCTCCCATGCCGCCCCGCGGCACGGGCGCGCCGGCCTCGTCGAGAACATAGGCGGTATAGTTGGCGATCGGTCGCCCGATGGTCACAGGCTCGCCGGGGACGAGCGGGATGGCCGTCGCGACGACGGTCGCCTCTGTCGGCCCGTAGGTATTGATGAGCGTCCGGCCTTCCGACGCGAAGCGATCGACCAGCGCCGGCGGGCACGCTTCGCCACCGACGATGACGAGCCGCACGGATTTGGGCACGCGCTCCAGCATCGAGAGCAGCGTCGGCACCGTATCCATGACGGTAATCGAATGCCGCTCGATCAGGGAGGGCAGTTCATCGAGACGTTGCAGCGCATCATCCGTCGCGACGGCCACGGTCGCGCCGACGAGATACGGGACGAAGAACTCCTCGATCGACAGATCGAACGCCAGCGACGCCTGCTGCATGACGACGTCGGAGGCCCGAAACCCGATCGTCTCGTTGACCGACCGCAGGTAGTGGCAGACGCTGCTGTGGGCGACCGAGACGCCCTTCGGTTCGCCGGTCGAACCCGACGTGTAGATGACGTAGGCACGGTCCTCGGGACGCGCTCGACCAAGCAGGTCGGCACCGGGCTCCTCGAGCAGGGCCTTGTAATCGAGCGCCGGGACCCCGACGCGTGTGAGGTCCGCCTTGATGAGACCGTGCGAGATGAGAGCCGATGCCCCGCAATCCTTGAGGCACGAGTTGACGCGCTCCACCGGCGCATCGCCGTCGAACGGGATGTGAGCGGCACCGGCCTTTTGGATGCCGAGCAGTGCCACGTGAAGGTCGAGCGACCGGCGCAGATAGAGGCCGACGCTATGGCCTGGACCGATTCCCCGCGCCGCCAGGGCCCGTCCGATCCGGGTCGCGGCCTCGTCGAGCTGCCGGTATGTGAGTGATGCAGCCCCGCCCATCAGGGACAAGGCCGTCTGGTCGGGCGCTCGTCGCACCGTCGCTTCGAAGATATCGAGAAGGATTTCCGGCCGGATCAGGTCCGGTCGTTGATCGCCTTGCAGGAACCAGCCCTCGGCTGAACCATCGGCATTGATCATTTTTCGGCTCCCACGCGCTCGGCGCCGGCCGGCGTTCGCGCGATGCGCGTGCCGGAATCGGACGAGGGCGGCGTCTCAATAGTGCTGATTTGGTGTCCTGACGAGGTAAATCGCTTGTAGCTGCCAGATGTCACGGTCCGCCGCGCCAAGTCGCGAGCCCATGTAGCAACTTTCGCGCCGCCCCCCAGCACTAGTCCGAGCTTGCCACTTCAGGTTCGCCCCCGATCAGGACGCGGCGGGTATCCACATCTGGCGGACTGTCGATCCCGATATCGAGGTCCGGTCGCTTGAGCTGTGCCAACGTCCACCCCATGCGCTCACCATAGGTTCGGACGAGCTGGTTCCTGAGCCGGGCCTCGGCCAGGTACCACGCGGCCTTGACCGGCTCGTCGCGGCACGTTTCCAGCTCCGACCGCGCCGTAGCGCCCCAGCGCCGCTCGACACAGTGATAGGGATTGAACGACAGGTGAAAGAGCCGCGCCTTGATCTCGTCGAAGTCGAGTTCGACCTCCCGCCCGGCGCTGTTCACGTAGACGACGCGGCAGGCCTCGGCTTCCTCGCGGTAAGCCGCCAGCAGGTCGCGGCGGAGGTTCGTGCCCTCGTAGGCGATCAGCGCCGGACGGCTCCCCGCCAGGGCGAGGAACCGGACGACCTCATCGCGGAGTTGCTCGAATGTCGACTTGATCCGCGCGTCTCGTGATGGGGTCGAGTAGGTCTCCCACTCGCCTTTGGTCGCATAAATGTTGTCCGGAAGCCGATCGGGTTGGCGCTTCCGGTGGACACCATCGCGGATGGCCTTGTCGACGGAAGCCACGCGGTAGCCGAGTTCGCGGCAGATCTGCTGGATGCGCGAGCGGGTTTCCGCGATGGGATTGTACCTGAAACCGGGATAGGCGAGCTTGAACCGCACATAGTCGTGAAATTCAACCTGTTCGCCGTCATGAACGAACGTGGCGTCGGTCCAGAGCTTGGCCCTCGGCGACGTCGCCCCGAAGAACTGCTCGTCCGACCACAACGGCAGGTCCTTGTCGGCGGCAAGCTCGATCCGGCCGCCGGTATAGGTGCCGTCCTTCTGCCGCCGCGCTCCGACGAGCTTCTGAGGCCGCCACAGCTTGAAGCCTGCGCCCATGGTCGGCACAGCGCGCGCGAACTCCTTGTCGAAGTGCCCGCGGGTCAGCGAATTGTCCGGATGGGCGTCGATGTAGAGCACGCGCCCGTCGTCGGTGACGCGATAGACGACTGCGACATGTCCGTCCGGATCGAACATCACCGTGCCCGGCCGGATGCTGTCTCGGGATATGGCGACCGGATAATGGTCCGGCAGCAACCTGCCAGTGTAGTGCGGCGGCGACCGGAAATGCTCGGTCGTCACATAATCGCTGATCGCCTTCAGCGCGACGCGGAGATCCGGCCCCGGCCCCACGATGTCCTGTCGTGCAGCGATCTCGTTCCCCGTGAGACCGGTCTTGTGCCCCCCCGTGCGGGCATGACTTCCGAGCCGCAATGAAAACGAGAAGGGCAGGCTGTTGTGCCACGCGTAGTAGGCCCGGAGCACGAACGGCAGGTCGGCGCAGTCGGAGAAGAACTCCACCACTCCCGGATGCCGGTTGAAGTAGAGCGGATTGGCCTCGGCGCTGGTCAGGCATTCGTGGACGGTCTGGCACGCGCTGTCGCCGATGGCCTGGATGAAGCGGGCATAGCCGGCCTCGTCGGCGTCGCTCCATTCGGTCTTGCGGATCTTCCAGCCCCACGGCCCGCTGACGGCAGGCAGGTCTGGCCGAAGCTGGTTCGGAGGTGGCGCCTCCGGCTTGTCAGCGATTTTCGGGGATGTCCCGCGTCGCTGCGAGGCGCCTTCGCGGCTGCCACGGCGGGTCGACGTAGCTGGCGGCGCGAAGCTGATCTCGCTGAAATAGACGCTGTCGCCGTCAGCGTGTGCCGGTGTGTCGCGTGCCGTCGACGCCATGCAGAGGAGCACACACCCCACGGCCGCGCCCCATCTGGCCCAGGTCACACGCGATACGTCCACAACCCCGCCCGAACTTGACACGCTACGCTCACTCGTGCGGCCAAGCGCACGTTCCATGGCTCCGATACAGGTCGGCCACGCGCCATCGCAATCGATTTCGGGCCGGCTCCCCATCGGGATCGCCGGATGCGTGCAGTTTGGTCACACGATGTGCTCAGACCGGCACGCGACAGGCCGGCCGATGACGTCGGGCTGGGTAAGCGGGTCACGTCTCCGGCACTCACACACTTTGACGGCCACGACCGGCTGCGTCACTCTGGGAGCGGTGTGGATGAACGGGAGATCTCCGATGCAGCCCGGAGTAACGCGACGCACGGTCGGCGACCAGCGCTTCGACCGGTCCGTCGAGGACGTCGGCAACGTCGTCGCGCTCGAGCATGTCAACATCCGCGTTCCGGACCAGCGGCTCGCGACGCTGTTCTACATCACGGGCCTCGGGCTCACGCGCGACCCCTACCTCATGACCGGCGTGACCAACATGTGGGTCAATGTCGGGCGCTCCCAGTTCCATCTGCCGTCGGGCGCGGCCCAGGTTCTGCGCGGCGTGACAGGGCTCGTGATCCCCGGCCGAAAGGCCATGCTCGAACGTCTCGCATCCGTGCGCGAGTCACTCGCCGGCACGCGCTTCCATTTCGCGGAGGCGGACGACCACGTCGCAGCCACCTGCCCGTGGGGCAACCGGCTCCGCATTCACGAGCCATCGGACAGGTTCGGTTCTCTCCGGTTGGGCATGCCGTATGTCCAGCTCGACAGCCCGCCGGGGACGAGCGCCGGCATCGCCGCGTTCTATCGCGACGTGCTGGCGACCGCGGCTGACCTCACGACGTTCGATGGCGCCCCCGCCGCCGTCGCATCGGTCGGCGCTGGCCAGAGCCTTGTCTTCCGTGAGACGGATGCCCCGCAGCCCGCCTACGACGGCCACCACATCGCCGTCTATCTCGCTGATTTTTCGGGTCCCTGGCGTCGACTGACCGAGCGCGGACTGGTCACGGAGGAGAGCGACCAGCATCAGTACCGCTTCCAGGACATCGTCGATCCGGGAACGGGCACGCCGCTGTTCACGCTCGAGCACGAAGTGCGCAGCATGCGCCACCCGCTTTACGCGCGCCCGCAGGTGAACCGCAATCCGGCGCAATCCAACCGCGTGTTCGCACCGGGCCACGAGGACTCGCCCTGGAGCCTGCCGGCAGACGTCTGAGGCCGTGAGGCCGGTCAGGACCGCCCACTCGCGCCGATCGGGCTAGAACGACAGGCACCCATCGATATCGCCACGCAGCACGCTCTCCTGCGCATGGCGGACCTTCCAGCCCGATCGGAGCGCCTCGATACGCGCATCGAGCGACCCATCGCGACGGGCCCAGATCCAGAGTGCCCGCGACGGCTCGGCGACAATCCGGCCGTCGCTCGTCCGCCACTGCCCGCGCGCCTCCGCCCAGGTCAGCCCATCCGGGAACCGGGGCGTCACCTCTTCGGCAAGGAAGCGCAGCCACTCGTCCGGTTGAACATCGGGCCGCCCCGTCCGTCCGAGCCCGAACAACAGTTCGACCCGCACCATGGTCGAAGCCGCCCCCGCACATCGGGAGGCGACGGGCCCCTCCCGGGAGCCAGCCCAATAGCCGATCCCGGTCCCGGCGAGCGCCACGAGGGCGCCGATCGTCACGGCGCCGTTGCGGGTGTAAGATGTCATGCAGCGAGGAACCTCCGGCGTCATAAAATCCTGCAGCCAGCGAAATCGGTCAAAGGCGATAGTCAGGTCGAAAGCTTGTCGGGCTCAGCTGGACAGCATGCCACTTCCGCCCGCGTCTCGGGAGCGCTAAGGGACTGAGGAACGCTTACGGCGCATCAGGGCCGCGACCGCCGGCATACGGCCTGCCCGCGCGCCACCAACCCAGAGCCTTCGAGGTCCCCATGCACTTCGCCCTGACCGACGAGCAGTCCGCCATCCAGGAGACGGCCCTCTCGTTCGCCCGTGAGCGGATCGCGCCGGGGGCCTCCGAATGGGACGAGACATCGCATTTCCCCGTGGATGTCATTCGCGAGACGGCGGCCCTCGGGATGGCGGCGATCTACGTCGACGCCGAGAAGGGCGGCTCCGGCCTCTCCCGCCTCGATGGCGCGCTGATCTTCGAGGCGCTCGCCTACGGCTGCCCGGCGATCTCGTCGTATATCTCGATCCACAACATGGTTGCCTGGATGGTGAGCCGCTATGGCACGCCGGAGCAGATCGCCGAATGGCTGCCGCCGCTCGCCTCGATGGACTGGCTCGCCTCCTATTGCCTGACGGAGCCCGGCGCCGGCTCCGATGCCGCCGCGCTATCGACGACCGCCCGTCGCGATGGCGACGACTACGTGCTTGATGGCACCAAGCAGTTCATCTCGGGCGCCGGCGCCACCGAATTCTATTTCGTGTTTGCCCGGACAGGCGGCCCGGGCGCGGGCGGCATCTCCGCGTTCGCCATCATGAAGGACACGCCGGGCCTGTCCTTCGGCCCCAACGAGCGCAAGATGGGCTGGAACGCCCAGCCGACGCGCCAGGTGATCCTGGACAATTGCCGGATTCCCGCACGCCATCTCATCGGCGGCATCGAGGGCCAGGGCTTCAAGTTCGCGATGTCGGGCCTCGATGGCGGCAGGATCAACATCGGGGCCTGCTCCTTGGGCGCGGCGTGGTCGGCCCTCGACAAGGCTCGCGCCTACGTTTTCGAGCGCAAGGCATTCGGCAGCGAGCTGGCCGCCTTCCAGTCCGTTCAGTTCAAGGTCGCCGACATGGCGACGGATCTCGAAGCCGCCCGCCTGATGATTTACCGCGCCGCCGACGCCCTCGATCGCGCCGACCCTGGTGCCACGATGTACTCGGCCATGGCCAAGCGCTACGCGACCGATCTGGGCTTCGGCATTTGCAACGAGGCGCTGCAGCTGCATGGCGGCTACGGCTATCTGAAGGACTACGGTCTCGAGAAGCTCGTCCGTGACCTGCGCGTGCATCAGATCCTCGAAGGCACCAACGAAATCATGCGCGTCGTGGTTTCGCGCAAGGTGCTCGGCGGCAACAGGAGCTGAGCAACCGTGCCGCAGGTCCATGTGTCGACGGCGTCGCCGAGAGGCTGTGCGACAGCTGGAATGCCTTGTGAGTCCGTGGCTTGCACACGTTCAACTGCGGCCGCATGACGGGCATGTTCGCTCTCGTTCGGGGGAAGTGTTTCGGCCCCTGCCGCTATTGGAGCTGATATCGAGTTCGGACTATAGTGCGGACGGACGACCGCCGACTGCGCTGCACGTGGCGCCCCTTGGGAGCTGCGACAGCCGCAGCGTCGGTTGTGGCGCGAAGATCGCGACTGCGCCGACGGGGGACACGTGACGGGGAGCGTGCCGCGGAACGCCGAACAGGCGCCGCGGAAGTGGTGGGATGGAGAGCGTAATGAAGTGCAATCCCTGGCGTTGGTTCTGGGGCCTCGTACCTGTGCTCATGCTGGGATGGATCGCCATCCTCGGCGAGCGCGAGCGCATCGAAGCCGATCTGACGAGCCGCGTCCGCACCGTTCTCGAGCGCCAGGGGCTGGGTTGGGCCGATGTCGCCTTCGAGGGCCGCGACGCCGTCCTCCGGGGACGTGCCACCGACCCGACCGAACCAGGCCGAGCTGCAGCGGCTGTCGTCGACACACTCGGGGTCCGCGTCGTGACCAACGAGGCCCGCGTCCTCACAGTCGTCGACAACTACGAATGGAGCGCCGTCCGCAAGGGCAGTGCCGTCCGTCTGTCGGGCTTCGTGCCGACCGAGAAGGCCAAACGCGACATCGCCGCCATGTTCAAGGCCAGCTCGCCGGGGCTCGAGATCGACGACCGGACCGAGCTCGCACGCGGCTCGCCGCCTCTCGAAGCCTGGCTCGGCGGCATCGGCTTTGGCGTCAAGCAGCTCGCCCTGCTGAAAGAGGGCCGCATCGATCTGCAGAAGGCCGATTTCTCGATCGACGGTGAGGCGATCGACGCCCGCAGCTACGGTGTCGTGCGGTCAGCCCTCGGTGGTCGTATGCCGCAAGGCATCAGACTGAAATCGGACACTGTCCGCCCGCCGCTCGCATCGCCCTACGTCTGGTCGGCGCGTCGTCAAGGCAAGGAGGTCGTCCTCGGTGGTCACGTCCCGACGGAGCAGGTTCGCAAGGACTTGATGTCCTCGGCACGCCGCATCGCCGCCGACGCCAAGATCGTCGACCGCATGGAGCCGGCCTCCGGGGCGCCGGACGGCTTTGCATCGGCCGCCAATGCGCTGATCCTGGCACTCGGCAAGCTCGAGGAAGGCACGGCCGAGTTGCGCGACCGCGCATCGCGCCTCGACGGCACCGCAGAGAGCGAGAGCCGCGCCGACGAGATCAAGCGTGAAGTCGGAGCGAGCGCCCTGCGTGCCTTCCCGACCAGCGGCGAGATCCGTCATCGCGAGCCCACCATCCGCACGGTTTCTCCCTACGTCACGGCCGTTACCCTGTCCGGTGACGCCGTGGTCGTGTCGGGTCATGCACCGACGAACGATGAACGGACGGCCGTCATGGCACTCGCGACATCGGCTTTTCGCGGGCGCCCGGTACGCAACGAACTCCAGATTGGCGCAGGCCAGCACGACGGATGGTCGTCGTGCCTCGAGACGGCGGTCGATGCGCTGCGTCGCCTCAAGACGGGTCGCGCCGAGCTGACCGGCCGTAGCCTCCGGGTGAGCGGGGTCACCGACAGCGACCAGATCTTGGCCACGCTGCCCGATGACGTTCGCCGCCGCGCCGGCTCGAACTGCGACACCGAGGTCAACGTCGTGCTCGATCCGGCAGCGGTCGCGCT
>JBGSJD010000196.1:0-11794 GCA_041742195.1 Hyphomicrobiaceae bacterium | reverse complement strand
ATGCGGCCGCCGGCATGCACGATGACCCGTTCGGCGACCACCGTGCCGACGACCGTTCCGAGCACATCGAGCTGGCCGCCGTTGCGCAGCTCCCCGATCACGGTCAGGTCCGGGCCGATGACGGCGCCCGCGCGTGTTGTCGCCATTCCAAAGTCTCCACTCGTCCGACGTGACCGGCCCACTCGCGGATGCGTTCCCCACCCATCTTTGCGACCCTATCCGTGAAACCGTGAAAGGCCTATGGCAGAAGGGCCGCGCTTGCCGCACGATCGTGCCGGACGCCGCGCGCGGCGCTATGTCGTGTTCCGCCGAGGCGCGCCGACGAACTTCCCCCTTGCGCTGAGGACCATCCATACGCGAGGCTTGAGCGACACCGCCCGGTATCTCGGAGCCAGACATGACCAGCATCGCCCAGCGCCGCATCGAGCCCCGCGCCGAGCAGAGGACCGCCGACACGCCCGTCGCGACCGGCGGCTATCCGACGACACGCCTGCGCCGCAATCGCAAGGCGCCCTGGACCCGCCGTCTCGTCGCCGAGACCACGCTGACGACGAGCGATCTCGTGTGGCCGATCTTCCTGGTCGACGGCGCCGACCGCCGCACCCCCGTCGCGCACATGCCGGGCGTCGACCGCGTCAATGTCGACGAGGCCGTCGCCGAGGCCGAAAGGGCACTGGCCCTCGGCATCCCGGCCATCGCGCCATTCCCCTACGTCGATCGCGCCTTGCGCGACCCGACGGGCTCCGAAGCCGTCCGCGCCACGAACCTCATGTGCCGCGCCGTCCGCGCGATCAAGCGCGCGGTGCCTGATATCGGTCTCATCACCGACGTCGCCCTCGACCCTTACACCAGCCACGGCCACGACGGCGTCATCGATGACGTCGGGCGCATCCTCAACGACGACACGGTGGAAATCTTGTGCCGGCAGGCGCTCGCGCTCGCCGAAGCCGGCGTCGACTGCGTCGCCCCCTCGGACATGATGGACGGCCGCATCGGCGCCATTCGCCGCAGCCTCGATCGCCAGGGCTTCCAGGACGTGCAGATCCTGTCCTATGCGGCCAAGTACGCCTCGGGCTTCTATGGCCCTTTCCGCGACGCGATCGGCACCAACGCGACGCTGATCGGCGACAAGCGCACCTACCAGATGGACCCCGCCAACACCGACGAGGCGATGCGCGAGGTGGCACTCGACCTTGCCGAAGGCGCGGACATGGTCATGGTCAAGCCGGGCATGCCCTACCTCGACATCGTCCGCCGCGTGAAGGAGACGTTCGCCGTCCCGACATTCGCCTATCAGGTGTCCGGCGAGTATGCGATGCTCGAGGCAGCGGCCCGCAACGGCTGGCTCGACGGCGACCGCGTGATGATGGAATCGCTCCTCGGCTTCAAGCGAGCCGGCGCCGACGCCGTTCTGACGTACTTCGCGCCCCGCGCCGCCGCGATCCTGAATTCCGGACAGTGACTGCCCGGAATTCCCGATTTCGCCGCTACACGTGTTGCCGCCACACTTGATGTGCGCGCCGACATGTCTTTAACGTGGCGCGCTTTCGTGCCGAAAGCATGTTGCGGAGCAGTCGCTCCGCTGCACCCGAGTGGAGGCCGTACTCAGCGATGTCGGAGCAACAGAAGAGCTTTCCCGAGTTCTATGTCACGGCTCCGCAGCAATGCCCGTACCTGGAGGGCCGCAAGGAGCGCAAGCTCTTCACGCACCTGACGCATGACAAGCCGCGCTCGCTCGTCGACAGCCTGCTCCGTGGCGGCTTCCGCCGCAGCCAGAACATTGCCTACATGCCCTACTGCGAGGGTTGCCAGGCGTGCGTGTCGGTGCGCGTGCTGGTATCCGAGTTCGAGCCGGGCCGGTCGTTTAATCGTATCCGCGCCCGCAACGCCGATCTGACGGCGAACCGCGTGGCCGCGATCCCGACCTCCGAACAGTACAGCCTGTTTCGCGGCTACATCGACGCCCGCCATGGCGACGGCGGCATGGCCGACATGACGGTGCTCGACTACGCCACCATGATCGAGGACTCGATCATCGATACCCACTTGACGGAGTATCGCGCGGCCCCCGTCGAGGAGCCCGACCGCGGCCCTGCACCGAAGGGGGCCCTCAAGGCCGTCGCGCTCTGCGATCGCCTCTCCGACGGCATCTCCATGGTCTACAGCTTCTACGAACCCGACGAGGCCGAGCGCAGCCTCGGCACCTACATGATCCTCGAGCAGATCGACGAGGCACGTCGCCTGGGCCTGCCCTACCTCTATCTGGGCTACTGGATCGCCGGCTCGCGCAAGATGAGCTACAAGGCGCGCTTCACCCCTCAGGAGCGCCTGGGTCCGAGCGGCTGGCAACGCTCGGCGTGAGCGTCGCGCCGCCGCCCCATCTGGAACGGTGTTCATGACCGATCCCACCCCCGGTGACAGCCGAAGGCCCGCGCGCCGCGCCCGCCATGCGACGTTTCCGTCCGCATGACGGCACTCGGTGCAGCCGAGCTGCTCGGGGGCCTGCCCCCCGAAGTCCTGCTGCTGCGCATGGCGCTGGTGGCCGGGTTCGTGGTGATCGTGGCCGTTGTCGCCGAACGCCTCGGCCCGTTTCTCGGCGCCATGGTGGCGTCTCTGCCGCTCTACACGGGGCCCGTCTACCTCCTGCTCGCCCTCGAGCACGACGCCGACTACATCCGTGCGGCCACCGTCACGTCGGTCGCCATCTGCGGCGCCAATCCGGTCTTCGTGGTCATCTATGCGCTGCTCGCCCGCACCCAGGGCGCGGCCGCCTCGCTCACCGGAGCGCTGACGGCCTGGGCCGCCTGCGCCGTGTTCGTCCAGGCTTTGGAATGGTCTCTGGTCGAGGCGTTTCTGTTCGTCACCCCGATCTACCTGACGACGCTGGTCCTCGCCCGCGCCTTCACCCGCGGCGTCGCCATCCGCAGCGCCGAGCGCCGCTGGACGGACCTCGTGCAACGCGCCCTCTTCGTCGCCGTTCTGACGGGCGTGGTCATTGTCGCGAGCCGGCACGTGCCGCCAAAGATCACGGGCATCCTGTCGGTCATGCCGATCCTGACGACGAGCCTCATCCTCGTGATGCACCCGCGCGTCGGTGGCGCGGCGACCGCGGCCTTGCTCGCCCACACGCTCGGCGGTCTGGTGGGAATGGTCATCGCGTTCATGGTGGTCAACCTGACCATTCCAATCCTCGGCGTATGGCTGGCCCTCGCCACCGGGCTCGCCGTCACGGTCGGATGGAACATCATGCTGATCGCGATCCGGAAGCTCACCAGGCGCGCCTGACATGATCGCGAAGTCTGGCGCGGAGCGCTACTTGGCGAGTTCGGCCTCGATCTTGCCGAACATGTAAACCCACTTCTCCTTCTGGACCGCGACCAGTGCCGCCATGGCCTGCCGAACCTCGGCGAGGCGCGTGCAGTCTGGCCGGTCGGCGGCCGTACCTTCCGCCCCGAGCTGTTCGATCCGGGAGAGAAACCCGCCGGACTTATCGTCGTAGTCGCCGATTCGCTGGTCCTGCACGATGGGCGCCGCGGCCGCCAGGAACTCGTCGTGGGTCCAGCCCCGCTTGGCCATGAGCTGGCGCAGCTTTCCCTGGAACTTCGGCTTGTTTTCGAGATTGAGCTTGCGCAACGCCTGTGCCGCCTCGCCGACGACACCCTCGAAATCGGCCCGCGAGCACTCGGCGGCCTGAAGCGGCCCGGACGCCACGAACGGTACGACGAGCAGGGCCGCGAGCAACCGCTCGCGCCACGTCGCAGCGCCTGTCCCGGGTGTCCGCACCATCCCTCGATCCCTCGTCTTCGATTGACCTACATGACGGTTAACGGCGGCGCTCGCAAGCGCGGCCGCGCAGCCGGCGGGGAACTTATCCCCGCCTGTGGGCGACGTGAGACCATGCCTCCGTAACCACTGAACGGAGCATATCGCGAGATGCATGGTTCCAGACGCAGCCCGCTCACGGACGCCGATCAGGCCCGCGCCCGACGCCCCTACGAGCGACGACGCGACCTACCCCGCATTCTGCCTGTCTGGCCTCACGAGATCGAGGATCTGTCGGTGGCGGCTCATCGTGCGCTGGTCAACCGCCTGCAACGCGCGTTGCGGGCGGAGCGCCAGCGCGGCATTGCCGGCTGCTGGACCTACGACCTCGCTCGCCATGCCAATCTTGCCCGCGCGCTGCGGTCCGAATTGGCCCTTCTGTCGGCGGGACGAACGACGCCGGCGGATCGGGCCCGGCCGGACAGGCCCCGCGCGACACCGGCCGGAGGCCTTGGGTGAGCCGGCCCGAAACGGGCCGAAGCGGACTTAGTCGCGCCGCGTCCCGAGCCCCATCTTCTTCGCAAGCTGCGAGCGGGCGGCCGCATAGTTCGGAGCCACCATCGGGTAGTCGTGCGGCAGCTGCCACTTGGCGCGATATTCCTCGGGCGACATCTTGTAGTGGGTGCGCAGATGCCGCTTCAGCGACTTGAACTTCTTCCCGTCCTCGAGGCAGATGATGTAGTCCGGCGTGACCGACTTCTTGACCGGCACCGCCGGCTTCAGGTCATCGCGCTCGATCACCTCGCCGTTGCCCGTCGCACGCACGAGCGCCTGATGAACCTCGCCGATCAGATGCGCCAGATCGCCTGTCTGCACGGCATTCTTGCTCACGTAGGCAGCAACGATCTCGGCCGTAAGCCCGATCAAGTCGCCCCTGTCCTGCTCGCTCATCGTCACGCCTCCACATCCCGCATCGCCTGCCGGCCACACGGGCCCGTCAATTCTTCGCACTTCATACGACAATACCGCGTCAATCACCGTTACGCCTGAACTATACAGTATTGCGCTCCAGGTGATCAGCAATTGTCACAACAATCGGGCCATAACATAGCAAGCTCGATCGGGCTGGTGGTCCAGGACCGCTAACACCGGTAGCGAGCGCCCACAGCCGGGTCCGCCAACCCGAAGCGCCTCGCACCCCGTGACGCCAGATGGCAGAGGCGCCGCCCACATGCTAGCCTCTCGTCCTGCCTAGAGTTAACGCGACGCAGGCCGTTCGGCATGCGCCCGAGGGCCAGTGTCTGGCCCGGGTGCGCCAGGATTTGGCCCCGCGATCCGCCAATTGGACATCGAGACATGCCGAACCTCGTTCCTCCCGGACTGAAGCCGCCACGCGCCGAGCCCCGCCCGGTGACCCGGCGCTATCACGGCATCGACGTGGTTGACGACTACGGCTGGCTTCGTGCCGACAACTGGCAGGACGTGATGCGCGATCCGTCCGTCCTCGACCCGGCCATTCGCGCCCACCTCGAGGCCGAGAACGCCTATACCGACGCCGTGCTGGCCGATACACGCGCCCTCCAGGATGCGCTGTTCGCCGAGATGAAGGGCCGCATCAAGGAGGACGATACGTCGGTCCCCTCGCCCGACGGCCCGTTCGAGTACCAGATGGGCTACGTGACCGGCGGCCAGTACCCGCGCCTCTTGCGCCGCCCGCGTGGCGGCCCGGCCGGCTCCGAGACCGTCCTCCTCGACGGCAACGCCGAAGCCGAAGGCAAGCCGTTCTGGCAACTGGGCGACGCCGCCCACAGCCCCGATCATGCGCTGCTGGCCTACTCCGTCGACGACAAGGGCTCCGAACTCTACACCATCCGCGTCCGCGATCTGGCCTCCGGCCGCGACCTCCCCGACGAGATCGCCGACACCCAGGGCGGCGTGACCTGGGCCCGCGACGGCCGCACGTTCTTCTATGTGCGCCTCGACGCCAATCATCGCCCCCTCTTCGTCTATCGCCACGTCGTCGGAACGCCGTCCACGGCCGACGTCTGCGTCTACGAGGAGAAGGATACGGGCTTCTACGTCGGCCTCGGCGCGACCCAGTCCGGGCGCTACATCCTCATCGACGCCCACGACCACCAGACGAGCGAGGTCCACCTGATCGACGCCGAGGCGCCGACGCAGCCCCTCCGCCTCGTCGCGCCGCGCCGCACCGGCCACGAGTACGGCATCGACCACCGCGGCGACCGGCTCTACATCACGACCAACTCCGCCGACGCCGAGGATTTCCGGATCGTCACCGCCCCGGTCACCGACCCATCGGAAGGCCAGTGGTGCGAACTCATCCCGCACCGGCCGGGCTGCCTCCTGATCGATGTCGTTCTCTACCGCGATCACCTCGTCCGCCTCGAGCGCGAGGCGGGCCTGCCCCGGATCGTCGTCCGCCGCCTGTCGGATGGCGCCGAGCACTCCATCGCCTTCGACGAGGAGGCCTACGGGCTTGGCCTCTCGCACGGCTACGAGTTCGACACCGGCACCATCCGCTTCACCTACTCGTCCATGACGACGCCGTCCGAGGTCTACGACTACGACATGGAGAGCCGCGCCCGCACGTTGCGCAAGCGCCAGGAAGTGCCCTCCGGTCACGCCCCCGCCGACTACGTCACCCGCCGCATCCAGGCCCCCGCGCCGGACGGCGAACTCGTGCCCGTCTCACTCCTCTATCGCAAGGACACCCCCCTCGACGGCTCCGCCCCCGTGCTGCTCTACGGCTACGGCGCCTACGGCATCCCCATGCCCGCAAGCTTCCAGACCTCGCGCCTCTCGCTGGTCGACCGCGGTTTCATCTACGCCATCGCCCACATCCGGGACGGCAAGGACAAGGGCTACCGCTGGTACACCGGCGGCAAGCGCGAGCGGAAGGTGAACACGTTCACCGACTTCATCGCGGCCGGCGAGCATCTCGTCGCGCTCGGCATGACACGGCGCGGCAACATCGTCGCTAACGGCGGCTCGGCCGGCGGCATGCTGATGGGCGCCGTCGCCAACATGGCCCCGGACCTGTTCTCAGGCATCATCGCCGACGTCCCGTTCGTCGACGTGCTGAACACCATGCTCGACGCGAGCCTCCCCCTGACGCCGCCCGAGTGGCCCGAATGGGGCAACCCCATCGAGAGCGCCGAGGAGTTCGAGCGCATCCGGAGCTACAGCCCCTACGACAACGTGGCCGCCAAGCCCTACCCCCACATCTTCGCTTATGGTGGGCTGACCGACCCACGCGTCACCTACTGGGAGCCCGCCAAATGGGTCGCCCGGCTTCGTGAACGCGCCACCAGCGACAATCTCGTACTCCTGCACATCAACATGGCGGCCGGTCACGGCGGCGCTTCCGGTCGCTTCGAGTCCCTGAAGGAAGTGGCGCTCGACTATGCCTTCGCCCTGAAGATCACCGGCCGCACCTGAGCCGCACCATGGAGCGCCCCATGCCGAGCGACCGCAAAGTGCCGACCTTCCGCGAGGTGCTCGCCGCACACGACATACTTCTGGCCCCCGGCGCCTACGACGTCGTTTCGGCACGCATCATCCGCGAGAGCGGCGCGCCCCTCGTCTACCTGTCCGGTCTCGCCAACGAGGCGAGCGACCTCGGCCTCCCGGACCTCGGCTTCACGACCGCCGTCGAGATGGTCCGCCGCGCCGGGCTCATTGCCCGCGCCGTCGACTGTCCCGTCGTCTCCGACGCCGACACCGGGTTCGGCGGGCCCATCAACGTCGTCCGGACGGTGCGCGAGTTCGCTGCAGCCGGCGTCTCCGCCATCCACCTCGAGGACCAGTCGTTCCCGAAGCGATGCGGCCTGCTCGCCGGGAAATCCGTGGTCGCGCCGGACGCCTTTGCAGCGACCATCCGCACCGCTGTTGATGCAGCAGGCCCTGGCCTCACCATCATCGCGCGAAGCGACGCCAAGGGCGCGGAAGGCGTCGATGGCGTCATCGCCCGCCTGCAACGCTACGCCGACGCCGGCGCTGGCGCCGTCATGCTCGGCGATTTCTATACGGCTGAGGACTACGAGCGCATCGCTCGCGCCGTTCCGGTGCCTCTGATCGCCTGCGCCGCCGATCCGCACAATTTCGCCGTGCAACCGGATTTCTCGCGGGATGCGTGGCGCGCGATGGGCGTCCGCATGGTGGTCTACTGGCACCTGCCGCTGTTCGCCGCCATGAAGGCTGTCCGTGAAGCCGTCGCCCACCTCGCGACCCACGGCTCCCTCTCGGCACCGCCGCTCGCCACCGACGGCTACCGCGACTACGCCCTTGCCGTCGACCTCGACCGTTGGCTGGCGATCGCCGATCGCCCGGAAGGCGCCGGCTGACGTCGTCCGCTCAAGCGCGCTGCAGCGCCGTCGCGCGCGCCTCGGGATGCGTCTCGAGGAAGTGGCGTAGCACCATCACCAGATGATGCGCCTCGGCGAACTGGCCGACGTGACGCGCCGCGCGAATGTCGTCGATGATCATGTCCCGGATCTTCGGCGGACCGTCCGGACAGCACAACAGGTACTGTCCGAGCCCCGCCGCCGTCGCCTCAGGAATATGTTCGTGCTCCGCAATCGCGAGCACCTCGTCCTCGGTCAGACCGCAAAACGCGAGACAATCCTCGAGCGTGATCATGTCGGGCCTCCGTCGTTCGATTCCGCTGCCCAATATGACAGCATTGTTACAGTCCAAACATTTGATGAGCATCAAATCTCTCGTTCGGTCTGTGCCAGCGTGTCGGCACGCCTGTTCGACCGTCCGCGGATTGCCGCCCCACAGGAACCGTGCTAGCGATCGAGAAACAAAAAACGTTCAAGCCGTCTCGGGGAGGTATCTGGAGTGAAACGCGGCTGGATTGTCGCCAGCGGCCTGTTCCTGGCCCTGTTCCTGTTCATCATCTGGCAGTCGTGGTCGTTGCCGTTTCTGGACGATCTGGGTCCGGGACCCGGTTTCTTTCCGATCTGGCTGGCAGGTCTCGGCACCGTTCTCTCGGTCCTGTTGATGATCGAGACGGCCAGAGGTCCGGCTGATCCCCCTGACGAAACGCTGGTTCCGCCGCGAGACGCGATGTTCCGCATCGCAGCCGTCGTGGTGCTCTTGTCGCTCGCCGCGCTGTCCCTCGAGTGGCTCGGCTGGCGGATCACGGCAACGGCGTTCGTGCTGCTGCTGCTGCCGGCCCTCGGCGCGCGATCGCCGCTGGCCATCGTCCCCGTCGCGGCCTTCGCCGGCTTCGGCGTATTTCACGTCTTCTACTACTGGCTCAAGGTGCCGCTGCCCATCGGCACGTTCGGCATCTGAGGAGCCGCAAGATGGAAACTCTCGATCACCTTCTCGCAGGTTTTGCTGCGGCCATGAGCCTGCAGAACCTGGCCTTTGCGCTGGCGGGCTGCATTCTCGGCACGCTGGTTGGCGTTCTGCCCGGCGTCGGACCGGCAGCCGGCACCGCGATCCTGATCCCGCTGACGTTCAACATCGATCCGGCCGGCGCCATCATCATGCTGTCGGCGATCTACTACGGCGCCATGTACGGCGGCACCATCACGTCGGTACTCCTGAACGTACCGGGCGAAGCCGCGTCGGTGATCACGTGTATCGACGGCTTCCAGATGGCGCGCCAGGGACGCGGCGGCGCGGCGCTCGGCATCGCGGCCATCGGCTCGTTCATCGGCGGCACCATTGCCGTCATGGCCCTCGTGGTGGTCGCGGCACCTCTGGCGACATTGGCCTTGAAGTTCGGGCCACCCGAGTTCTTCGCTTTGATGCTGTTCGGGCTCTGCCTCGTGACAGGCCTCGCCGGCCGCTCCCTGATCGCCGGCATCATGATGACGGCGGTCGGCCTGATGATCTCGCTCATCGGCATCGATCCGGTGCGCGGCGCTCCCCGCTTCACCTTCGGCATGCCGGAGCTCTACGACGGTCTCGGCTTCATTCCGGTCGTGATGGGCCTCTTTGGCGTCGGCGAGATCCTCGCAACGGCCGAGAAGCCCTATCGCGAGATCATCAAGACCAATCTGCGAAAGATCCTGCCGAACCGCGAGGAATGGCGCGCGTCGTTCGGACCGATCATGCGTGGAACCGGTCTGGGCTTCTTCCTCGGCCTCATTCCAGGCGTCGGCGCGATCATTCCGACGTTCATGTCCTACATCATGGAGAAGCGCCTCTCGAAAACGCCCGAGCGCTTCGGCAACGGTGCGATCGAAGGTGTCGCTGGTCCCGAAACCGCGAACAACGCCTACGCCAACGCAGCCATGCTGCCGCTGCTGACCTTGGGTATTCCCTCCTCGCCCACCATCGCCATTCTGATGGGCGCCTTCATCGTCAACGGCCTGACGCCGGGCCCCTTCCTCTTTGCCGAGAAGCCGGTGCTCGTCTGGACGATCATCGCCTCGTTCTTCATCGGCAACGTCATGCTGCTGATCCTGAACCTGCCGCTGGTCGGCCTGTGGGCGAAGATCCTCGAGATCCCGTACCAGTACATCTGCGCCGGTACGCTCGTGTTCTGCATGATCGGCTCGTACTCGATCAACTCGAGCCTCTTCGACGTCTGGGTCATGCTGATCTTCGGCGTCATCGGCTATCTCTTGCGCAAGCTCGACTTTCCCTTGGCGCCTGCCGTGCTCGGGCTCATACTTGGGCCACAGCTCGAGAAGTCGTTGCGAACATCGCTCGAGATGTCCGCCGGCGACTTCTCGATCTTCCTCACGCGCCCGATCACGGTGACCTTGCTCGTACTCTCGGTCATCGTGCTGGCCATTTCGGCGCTTAATCTCGCGCCCAAGCAGATCCGCGAGGCTTCGGACGACTGACCGAAGCCAGGATGAATGCAAGACTGAAGCAGTAAAGGGAGGACTGAATGTTGAAATCCATCATCGGCGCCGCCGTGGCGCTGGCGCTCGGAGCGGGCGCCGCACTCGCCCAGACGTTTCCCGACAAGCCCATCAATCTGATGGTCGCTTATCCGCCGGGCGGCTCGACCGATATCGGCGCGCGGATCGTCGCCTCCATCGCCGAGAAGATCATCGGCCAGCCTGTCGTCGTCGTGAACAAGGGCGGCGCCGGCGGTCAGGTCGGCTGGACCGACCTCGTTCGCCAGAAGCCGGACGGCTACAACATCGGCTTCGTCAACCTGCCGGCCACCAACACGGTGATCCTCGACAAGGACCGCCAGGCCATCTTCGACGACAAGAGCTTCACCCCGATCATCAACCAGGTGCTCGACCCGGGCGTCGTGTGGGTGGCGGCCAACAGCCCGTTCAAGACCCTGAAGGACGTCCTCGACGCCGGCAAGGCGAAGCCGGGCGAAGTCAGGGCCGCGACGACGGGCATCCTGTCGGATGACCACCTCGCCATCCTGATGGTCGAGGAAGCCGCACCGGGTACGAAGTTCCGCCTCGTGCATCTCGCCGGCGGCGCCGCCCAGATGAAGGAAACCCTCGGCGGCAACGTCGACGTCTCCTTCGACAACGTCGGCTCCATCGTGCCGCAGGTGAAGGCCGGTCAGGTCCGCGCCCTCGCCGTGATGGACAACGTGCGCTCGAAGTTCCTGCCCGACGTCCCGACGTTCAAGGAATTGGGCTTCGCCAACATCCTGTCCTCCTCGACCCGCGGCATCGCCGGTCCGAAGGGCATGAAGCCCGAAGTCGTCGCCAAGCTGGCCGAAGCCTTCGAGAAGGCGATGAAGGACCCCGAGCATCAGAAGAAGATGGACGACGTCGGCCTCGCCGTTCGCATCATGAAGGGCGCCGAGTACCAGAAGTACTTCGACGACACCCACGCGATCGCCAAGAAGTACACCGAGTGGGCAAAGGCGCGCCCGCAGAAGTGATCGCCGCTTGCGGCAATCGCGGAAAGGCCCCGACGCTGTCCGGGCCTTTTCTTTTGCCTAGACCTCGATCACCTCGAGCACGCCCGGCACCGTCGAGATCTCGCCCCTCATCGCCGCCCCGATGTCGTAGCGGCCGGGCAGCACCATCTCGATCTCACGCCCGCCCGCGACGCCGGGCACGCC
>JBGSJD010000195.1:0-2217 GCA_041742195.1 Hyphomicrobiaceae bacterium | reverse complement strand
AATACGAGGATATGGGTCGGGGGCTCGGCGGCCCGCGTCGGCGCGGCGAAGGCCAGCATCACGGCGCCGACGACGAGCGGCAGACGGGCCAGACGGAGAGGGGCGAGACAGAGCTTCGGCATGGCTGTAATTCTATAGCGGACGGCGGCCGCGTGGATAAGTCCGCGGACGCAAGGGACAGCATTCCGGCTGGGGATAGAGACATGAATGAGACGCTGAGGCTGCTGGCGGCCCGACGGTCGGCCAAGGCGGCGCTCCTGAAGGCGCCCGGGCCGAGCGGCGAACAGCTGGATTCGTTACTCCAGATTGCGGCGCGGGTGCCGGATCACAAGCGCATGGTGCCATGGCGGTTCGTCGTGTTCGAGGGCGAGGCGCGGGCCCGGTTCGGCGACGTGCTGGCGGCCACGCTCGCCAAGGAGGACAAGGAGGCGCCGTCCGAGGTCAGGCTCGAGACAGAGCGGCAGCGGTTCATGAGGGCGCCGCTCGTCGTCGCCGTCGTTTCGCGGGTGGTCGACAATCCCGGCGCGCCGGAGTGGGAGCAGGTGCTCTCGGCCGGGGCGGCGACGTTCAATCTCTGTCTCGCCGCCAATGCCATGGGGTTCGGCACTTGCTGGATCACCGAGTGGTATGCCTACAGTCCCGGCGTGAAAGCGGCGCTCGGCCTCGCCGCCAACGAGCGCATCGCGGGCTTCGTCTACATCGGGACGGAGGACGAGAAGCAGGCGGATCGCGAACGGCCGGTGATGGCAAACATCGTCTCGCGCTGGCAGGGTTGAGGTCGTCCAAGCGGCGACCCGGCGGGCCGGCGAACGGATTTCTGGGGATCGTGGCCTATGCAAGCCGGGTGCGGGGCTGATCCCTGCCACGACTCCGGCTAGGCTCGGCGCGGAAGCGGAGGGACGAGCATGGCGTTGGCGGTGCGCAAATCGCAATTTCCGGAGGGCGGCGCGGGAAATGGCGCCTTCCTCGGCGTCGAGGCCTCGGCGCGCGGGTTCGTGTGGCGGGAGCGGCTCGCTCCCGGCCAGGTCAACATCGCAACGATGATCAGCCAGCAGCACGGGCTGCCCGATCTGCTCGGGCGGATCCTCGCGGCGCGTGGCATCGCCGTCGACGACGTGCCGGTGACGCTCGAGCCGACGATCAAGGCGTTGATGCCCGATCCGTCCGTGCTGCGCGACATGGACAAGGCGGCGGCGCGCATCGCGGATGCGATCCAGAAGCGCGAGCGCGTGGCGGTGTTCGGCGATTACGACGTCGACGGGGCGTGCTCGTCGGCGCTCATGCGGCGCTTCATGCTTGCGCATGGGCAGGATGCGCGCATCTACATTCCGGACCGAATCTTCGAGGGCTATGGCCCCAATCCGCAAGCCATCGAGACGCTGGTGAAGGAAGGCGCGCGGCTCATCGTCACCGTCGATTGCGGCGTGACGAGTTTCGAGGCGCTGGGCCACGCGAAAGCGCTCGGCGCGGACGTCGTGGTGCTCGATCACCATCAGGCGGACGAACGGTTGCCGGCAGTGGACGCGGTGGTCAACCCGAACCGGCAGGACGACCTTTCAGAACTCGGGCATCTCTGCGCGGCGGGGGTGACGTTCCTCGCACTCGTTGCGACGGCGCGGGAATTGCGGCAGCGCGGGCACTACGGCAAAGGCACGCCGGCGCCAGATCTCCTCGCCATGCTCGATCTCGTGGCGCTGGCGACGGTCGCCGACGTGGTGCCGCTGCGGACGCTCAACCGGGCCTTCGTGGTGCGCGGTCTCGACATCATGAAGCAACGGCAGAACGCAGGGCTCAAGGCGCTGCTCGACGCGGCGAGCCTCAACCAGCCGCCGACGCCCTATCACCTCGGGTTCGTGATCGGGCCGCGGATAAACGCCGGCGGACGGATCGGGGATGCGGCGCTCGGGGCGCGGCTCCTCTCGATCGACGACGACGCGGAAGCGGCGAAGATCGCGGCGGTGCTCGACAGGCTCAATCGGGAGCGAAAGGTCATCGAGACCGGCATGCTGGAGGCCGCGACGGCGGAGGCCGACCGGCTCGTCGACAGCGATCCCGACCTGCCGATCGTGGTGGTCGGGTCGGACGAATGGCACAAGGGTGTTGTCGGTCTCGTCGCGTCGCGGCTCGTCGAACGGTTCCGCCGGCCGTCGTGCGTCATCGCGTGGGAGAAGGGTGGCACGGGTACGGGGTCGCTCCGCTCCATCGCGAGCGTCGACA
>JBGSJD010000194.1:0-2261 GCA_041742195.1 Hyphomicrobiaceae bacterium | reverse complement strand
GCGGGTCTCGGCGCGGCTGGCGATGGCGCCGACCACGGCGGCAAGCGCCGACACGACGGTGACGACCAGCCCGATATTGTCGCGCAGGAACTGCCAGATGTCGCTGGTTGCCATCATCTTACCCTTCGGTGTGCCGGTTTCCGGTCTGTCCCGTTCAGACCAGCTTCTTGCCGCTCTCGCTGATTTCGTTACCAGTTATCTTGCCGAGGATCATCTCGTTATGTGCAGACCCTGACGGGATCATGGGCAGGCAGTTCTCGGCCCGCTCGACGCGGCAATCGAACAGGACTGGCCCCGGATGATTGATCATCTCGAGGATTTTTGCGTCCAGCCCGGCCGGGTCGTCGCAGCGGATGCCATGCCCGCCGAGCGCGTCGGCGAGTTTCACGAAGTCCGGCAGGCTTTCCGAATAGGAGTGCGAATAGCGCTCGCCATGCAGCAATTCCTGCCACTGGCGGACCATGCCCATCCATTCATTGTTGAGGATGAAAACCTTGACCGGCAGCCTGTGCTGCACGGCGGTGGAGAATTCCTGCAGCATCATCTGGATCGAGGCCTCGCCGGCAACGTCGATGACGAGGGCCTCCGGGTGCGCGCATTGCACGCCGACGGCGGCCGGCAGGCCGTAGCCCATCGTGCCGAGGCCGCCGGAGGTCATCCAGTGGTTCGGCTCGTCGAAATGGAAGAACTGGGCGGCCCACATCTGATGTTGGCCGACGTCGGTGGTGATGTAGGTGTCGCGGCCGCGCGTCGCCTCGTAGAGCCGCTGGATGGCCTCCTGCGGCATGATCTGATCGGGGGACTTGCGATACTTGAGGCTGTCACGGGCCCGCCAGCCGTCGACCTCCTTCCACCACGCCTTCAGCGCGCCCTTGTCCGGCTGGCCGGCCTTCGATTTCCAGAGCCGGATCATCTCCTCGAGCGCGTAGGCGCAATCGCCGACGATCGGGATGTCGGCCTTGACGTTCTTGTTGATGGACGAGGGGTCGATGTCGACGTGGATCTTGGTGGAGCCCGGCGAGAAGGCGTCGATCCGACCCGTGATGCGGTCGTCGAAGCGGGCGCCGATGTTGATCATCACGTCACAGCCGTGCATCGCCATGTTGGCTTCGTAGGTGCCGTGCATGCCGAGCATGCCGAGCCACTGCTTGTCGTTCGCCGGGTAGGCGCCGAGCCCCATCAGGGTGGAGGTGATCGGGAAGCCGGTCATGCGGACCAGTTCCTTCAGCAGCTGGCTCGCCTTCGGACCCGAGTTGATGACGCCGCCACCCGTGTAGAACACCGGTCGCCGCGCCTTGGCCATGACCTCGACGGCGCGTTCGACGGCGGTCGCATCGGGCTTCAGGCGCGGGCGATAGCTCTTGTGGGCGAGCGAGGCCGTCGACGGTCCGACGTAGGTGCCGGTCGCGAACTGCACGTCCTTCGGGATGTCGACCACCACCGGCCCCGGGCGGCCGCTCTTGGCGATGTGGAAGGCCTCGTGCAGAATGCGGGCGAGATCGTTGACGTTCTTCACGAGCCAGTTGTGCTTGGTGCACGGCCGCGTGATGCCGACGGTGTCGCACTCCTGGAAGGCGTCGTTGCCGATGAGGTGCGTCGGCACCTGGCCGGTCAGGACGACGACGGGAATGGAATCCATCAGCGCGTCCGCAAGGCCGGTCACCGCGTTCGTGGCGCCCGGGCCCGAGGTGACAAGGACCACGCCGACACGGCCGGTCGAACGGGCGTACCCCTCGGCTGCGTGAACCGCTCCGCCTTCCTGGCGGACGAGGACGTGGCGAACCTTCTCCTGCTGAAACAGTTCGTCGTAGATCGGGAGAACGGCGCCGCCCGGATAGCCGAACACGACGTCGACGCCCTGGTCCGCAAGAGCCTTGATGACGATCTCGGCACCGGTCATCGCGCGCGCCATGGTTCATGTCTCCACTGCTGATCCGGAGGCCCCGCCTCCCCATGTGGTCTTCATGAGCCCGACGCTTGAGTGCGTCAAGGATATTGGAACAAACACTCCATCATGTTGCGTCTTTTGGTCGTTTTGTTGCTTTCAATGCCCACGTTACGACGCTTTCTTGCGCTATATGCTGATCCAGTCAGCCATGCGATTGCGGATCCAGGTTTCCTGGCGCTTCACATACTGGCGGGTCGCGAGCTTGGCCGACGTGAGCGCGGCATCGAGCGTACAGGCGCCACGCAGGTAGGCGGCGAACTGGGGGACGCCCAAGGCGCGCATGGCGGGCGCATCGGGTGCCAGGTCGAGGGCC
>JBGSJD010000193.1:0-9261 GCA_041742195.1 Hyphomicrobiaceae bacterium | reverse complement strand
CGCGGCGCAACTGGCCGACGGCAAGGACGGCTGCAATCCGCTCTCGATCCTGCAGGCGGCGGCATCGCGGGTCGGTGGCCTCGATCTCGGCTTCGTGCCGGGCAAGGGCGGGCGTGACCTCGCCGGGATGCTGGCCGGTGATATGGACCTCGTGTTCCTGCTGGGCGCCGACGAGATCGACATGAACCGCCTCGGTTCCGCGTTCGTCGTCTACCAGGGTACGCACGGCGACGCGGGTGCGCACCGGGCCGACGTGATCCTGCCGGGGGCGGCCTACACCGAGAAGAGTGCGACCTACGTCAACACCGAAGGCCGCGTGCAGATGACCCAGAAGGCCGCCTTCCCGCCGGGCGAGGCGAAGGAGGACTGGGCGATCATCCGGGCGCTCTCGGCCAAGCTCGGGCAGGCGCTCCCCTACGATACGGTCGGTGGGCTGCGGGCGGCGATGTATGCCGCCGTGCCGCATCTGGCGCGGATCGATGCGACACCCACGATGGGGGGCAGTGATCTCGCCGGGATCGCGCGGCTCGCCGGATCTGTGCTCGATGCGCCGTTCGCGCCGGTGATCGGCGACTTCTACATGACCAACCCGATCGCGCGGGCCTCGGCCGTCATGGCCGAACTCAGCGCGCTCAAGGCGGGCCGGCCCCGCGCCCAGGCAGCAGAGTGACCTCCGGCATGAGCTTTCTCTCCAATTTCTGGACCGAATGGGGCGGCGCCGTTCTCTGGCTGGCGTGGTCGGTGGCTTCGAGCCTGATCCTGCTGGCGCTGCTGCTCATCATCATCGCGTTCCTGCTGCTCATGGACCGCAAGGTGTGGGCTTCGGTACAGCTCCGCCGCGGGCCGAACGTCGTCGGTCCGTTCGGGCTGTTCCAGTCGTTCGCCGATCTCCTGAAGTTCGTGCTCAAGGAGCCGCTCATTCCGGCCGGTGCCGACAAGGGCGTGTTCCTGCTCGCGCCGCTCGTCACGGCCGTGCTGGCGCTCTCGGCATGGGCCGTCATTCCGGTGTCCGAGGGCAGCTTCTTCGGCCTCGCAGAGGGCAAATGGGTGATCTCCGACCTCAACGTCGGCATTCTCTACGTGCTCGCGATCTCGTCGCTCGGCGTCTACGGCATCATCATGGGCGGGTGGGCGTCGAACTCGAAGTATCCGTTCCTCGGCGCGCTGCGCTCGACGGCACAGATGGTCTCCTACGAGGTGTCGATCGGCTTCGTCATCGTCACCGTGCTGCTGGTGGTCGGCTCGCTCAACCTGACGACGATCGTCAACGCGCAGAAGACCGGGCTCGGCACGTCGCTCGGCATGCCGGGGTCGATCCTCGACTGGCACTGGCTGGCGCTGTTCCCGATGTTCGTCGTGTTCTTCATCTCGGCGCTGGCTGAGACGAATCGGCCGCCATTCGATCTGCCGGAAGCCGAGTCGGAACTCGTCGCGGGCTTCATGGTCGAGTATTCCTCGACGCCCTACCTCCTGTTCATGCTCGGCGAGTACGTGGCCATCGTGACCATGTGCGCGATGACGGTGATCCTGTTCCTCGGCGGCTGGCTGCCACCGCTCGACGTGGCGCCGTTCAACTGGGTGCCGGGCATCATCTGGTTCATCGCCAAGGTGACGTTCGTGTTCTTCATGTTCGCCATGGTCAAGGCGATGGTGCCGCGCTACCGCTACGATCAGCTCATGCGGCTCGGCTGGAAGGTGTTCCTGCCGCTGTCGCTCGCCATGGTGGTGGTGGTGGCGGCGTTCATGCAGTACGGCGGGCTCGTGCGGTAACGGAAGGCAAGACAGATGAGCGTCGCTCAAGGCATCAAGTCGCTGTTCCTGACGGAGTTCGTCTCCGCCTTCTTCCTCACCATGCGCTACTTCTTCGCGCCGAAGAAGACGATCAACTATCCGTTCGAGAAGGGCCCGCTCAGCCCCCGGTTCCGGGGCGAGCATGCGCTCAGGCGTTATCCGAACGGCGAGGAGCGGTGCATCGCGTGCAAGCTCTGCGAGGCGATCTGCCCGGCGCAGGCGATCACGATCGAAGCCGGGCCGCGACGCAACGACGGGACGCGGCGCACGACGCGCTACGACATCGACATGGTGAAATGCATCTACTGCGGTCTCTGCCAGGAGGCCTGTCCGGTCGATGCGATCGTCGAGGGACCGAACTTCGAGTTCGCAACCGAGACGCGGGAAGAACTCTATTACGACAAGGCGCGGCTGCTCGCGAACGGCGACCGCTGGGAGCGTGAGATCGCGAAGAACCTCGAACTCGACGCGAAGTACCGCTAGACGCAGGCCGGAGCGCCCTTTGCGGCGCGCGGGCAAGGGCACGGGATACGCGAGGCAATGGCGCTGCAAGCCTTCTTCTTCTACCTCTTTTCGTTCCTGACCGTGGCGTCCGCGGTCATGGTGATCACGGCGCGCAACCCGGTGCACGCGGTGCTCTGGCTTATCCTTGCGTTCTTCAACGCGGCCGGGCTCTTCGTTCTGCTCGGCGCCGAGTTCCTGGCGATGATCCTCGTCGTCGTCTACGTCGGCGCGGTGGCCGTGCTGTTCCTCTTCGTCGTGATGATGCTCGACGTCGACTTCGCGGAGTTGCGGGCGGGTTTCATCAAGAATGCGCCGCTGGGCGCGCTGGTCGGCGCGATCCTGCTCATCGAACTCGTGATGGTCGTCGGCATGCGCTTCGCCGGTACGGCGCAAGTGGCACGCGGGCCGGCGCCAGCGCCCGTCGCAGGCTCGACGATCAGCAACACCGAGGCGATCGGCGCCATCCTCTACAAGGCGCCGTTCGTATTCTACCTCGAAGTGGCGGGCCTGATCCTGCTCGTCGCCATGATGGGGGCCATCGTGCTCACGCTTCGGCACAAGGAAGGCGTCAAGCGCCAGTCGGTGTCGGCGCAGAACGCGCGCAACCCGGCAACGGCAATCGAGATCGCGAAGGTGCCGTCGGGCGGATATTCGGTGCCCGAGAAGGTGCGGTCGTGATGGCTGGCTACGCCGGTTGGCGTTTCCTCGAGCGACGGAGCCTCAGCGCATGACCGGGCATCTCAACGGGAGTTCGCCCAAGGGCAACGACAACGTCGCTTCACTCGCAGAGGCGCGCCGACGCGCTGCCGAACGCGTGAAGGCCGAGAAGCGGGCGGCGCGCGACGCCAAGCGCGGCGGCTCGATGTCGGCGCGGGATTGGATCATCGGCGTCGCGTTCGTCGCGATGGCCCTGGGCATGATCTGGCATTGGCTTTCGCCCATGATGGGCGCGACGGGAGTGACGCGATGACCATCGGCCTGCCGCACTACCTGACGGTCGCAGCGTTCCTGTTCACGATCGGCATCTTCGGCATCTTCCTCAACCGGAAGAACGTCATCGTCATCCTGATGTCGATCGAACTCATGCTGCTCGCGGTCAACATCAACCTCGTCGCGTTCTCGTCGTTCATGGGCGAGCTGTCGGGGCAGATCTTCGCACTGTTCGTCCTGACCGTCGCTGCCGGCGAGGCCGCGATCGGGCTCGCCATCGTCGTCGTCTACTTCCGGAATCGCGGCACCATCGCGGTCGAGGATGCCAGCGTCATGAGGGGTTGAGGATGCTCAGCCCATCGTCGAATTCGGAATGTCCCCTCTCCCCGCCGCCTCGCGGGGAGAGGGTTAGGGTGAGGGGCGGCCGCAGGCCGCAGTGCTCGTTGCCGCCCCTCACCCCGACCCTCTCCCCATCGCGAGTGCAGAGCGATGGGGAGAGGGAGAGGGGCACTCAATGATCTATCAAGCCATTCTCTTCCTGCCGCTGATCGGCGCGCTCATCGCGGGTCTCTTCGGCCGGGCCATCGGCCACCGGGCCGCCGAGATCGTGACGACGGCGCTGCTCGCGATCGCGGCCGTTCTGTCGTGGATCGTGTTCTTCGACGTGGGGCTCGGGCACACCACGGCGCGGGTCACGCTCTTGCGGTGGGTGACATCCGGCAATCTCGACGTGTCGTGGGGCATCCGGGTCGACACGCTGACGGCGGTGATGCTGGTCGTCGTCAATACGGTGTCGGCGCTCGTGCATCTCTACTCGATCGGCTACATGCACGAGGATCCGAGCCGGTCGCGGTTTTTCGCGTACCTGTCGCTCTTCACGTTCGCGATGCTGATGCTGGTGACGAGCGACAACTTCCTGCAGCTCTTCTTCGGCTGGGAGGGCGTGGGTCTCGCGTCGTACCTGCTGATCGGGTTCTGGTACAAGAAGCCCGAGGCCAACGCGGCCGCGATGAAGGCGTTCGTCGTCAACCGCGTCGGCGACTTCGGCTTCGCGCTCGGCATCTTCGGCATCTTCTTCATCTTCCAGACCATCGGCTTCGACCAGGTGTTCGCCGCCGCGCCGGACATGGTGGGCAAGACGTTCAACTTCCTCGGCTATCAGGTCGATATCCTGACGACGCTGTGTCTCCTCCTGTTCCTCGGCGCCATGGGCAAGTCGGCGCAGTTCCTTCTCCACACGTGGCTGCCGGACGCCATGGAGGGCCCGACGCCGGTCCCCGCGCTCATTCACGCGGCGACGATGGTGACGGCCGGCGTGTTCATGGTGGCGCGATTGTCGCCGCTCTTCGAGCACGCACCCACGGCACTCGAGGTGGTGACGTTCGTCGGCGTGCTGACGGCGTTCTTCGCCGCGACGGTCGGGCTCGTGCAGAACGACATCAAGCGGGTGATCGCTTACTCGACGTGCTCGCAGCTCGGCTACATGTTCGCGGCTTGCGGGCTCGGCGCCTATGCGGCGGGCGTGTTCCATCTCTTCACACACGCGTTCTTCAAGGCGCTCTTGTTCCTCGGTGCCGGCTCGGTGATCCACGCGATGCACCATGAGCAGGACATGCGGAACATGGGCGGGCTCAAGGCCTATATCCCGACCACCTGGGCGATGATGCTGATCGGCACGCTGGCACTGACGGGCGTCGGCATTCCGGGGCTCGCGGGCTTCGCCGGCTTCCACTCGAAGGACGCCATCGTCGAGGCGGCGTATGCCGGCCACACCCCCTACAACTATGCCTTCTGGGTGCTGGCGGTCGCGGCCTTCATGACGTCGTTCTATTCGTGGCGGCTGATGTTCATGACCTTCCATCAGTCGCCGCGATGGAAGGACGGGCACGGGGCCCACGGCCATGGTGACAAACACGGGCATGGTGACAAACACGGGCACGACGATCATGCGCACGAGCCGCACGAGAGCCCGCTCGTCATGCTGATCCCGCTGTTCGTGCTGGCCGTCGGCGCGCTGATCGCCGGCTACTCCTTCAAGGAGTACTTCATCGGCCACGACTACAAGGCATTCTGGGCCAAGGCGCTCTATGAGGGGCCGAACAACCACATCCTGCACGATCTGCATTCCGTGCCGACGTGGGTGGCGTGGACGCCGACGATCGCGATGCTGGCGGGCCTCGCGCTCTCCTATCTCTACTATGTGCTGATGCCGGGGCTCCCGGCGGCGACGGCGCGGGCGTTCCGTCCGCTCTATCTGTTCCTCCTCAACAAGTGGTACTTCGACGAACTCTATGATCGGATCTTCGTCCGGCCGGCGATGGCGATCGGACGCTTCCTGTGGAAGGGAGGCGACGGCACCGTGATCGACGGCACCATCGACGGCACGGCCGCCACCGTCGGCAAGATCACGGATCGCGTCGTGAAGCTGCAGACCGGCTATGTCTACCACTACGCCTTCGCCATGCTGATCGGGCTTGCCGCCATCATCAGCTGGTTCATGCTCGGTCTCGGAGGCGTGAAATGAGCCTCGTCGGTAACAATCTCCTCTCCGTCGTCACGTTCCTGCCGGCTCTGTTCGCGCTCGCCATCGCGACGCTCAACAAGGAGGCGCACGGCAACGCGCGGTGGTTCGCGCTCTGGGGCACGCTCGCGACGTTCGGGCTGTCGCTGCTCATCTGGATCAACTTCGATCCGGCCAATCCCGGCTTCCAGTTCGTCGAGGAAGCGGCGTGGCTCGGGCCGATCAAGTACAAGATGGGCGTCGACGGCATCTCGATGCTGTTCGTGATCCTGACCACGTTCCTGATGCCGCTCTGCATCCTGGCGAGCTGGGAATCGGTGCAGGAGCGCGTCAAGGAATACATGATCGCGTTCCTGCTGCTCGAGACGCTGATGATCGGCGTCTTCTGCGCGCTCGACCTCGTGCTGTTCTATCTGTTCTTCGAGGGCGGCCTCATTCCGATGTTCATCATCATCGGCGTGTGGGGCGGCAAGCGGCGGGTCTACGCGAGCTTCAAGTTCTTCCTCTACACACTGCTCGGCTCGGTGTTGATGCTGATCGCCATGATGGCGATCACCATGCACGCGGGGACGACCGACATTCCGACGCTGATCGAGAAGGCCAACCTGCCGGTCGCCTGGCAGACGTGGCTGTGGCTCGCGTTCTTCGCGTCGTTCGCGGTCAAGATGCCGATGTGGCCGGTGCACACGTGGCTGCCGGATGCGCACGTCGAGGCGCCGACGGCGGGTTCGGTGATCCTCGCCGGCATCCTGCTCAAGATGGGCGGTTACGGCTTCCTCCGGTTCTCGCTGCCGATGTTCCCGGTGGCGTCGGTGGACCTCGCGCCGCTCGTCTTCACGCTATCGGTGGTCGCGATCGTCTACACGTCGCTCGTCGCGCTGGCGCAGGAGGACGTGAAGAAACTGATCGCCTACTCGTCGGTGGCGCACATGGGCTATGTGACGCTCGGCATCTTCACCTTCAACCAGCAGGGCATCGACGGCGCCATCTTCCAGATGCTGAGCCATGGTCTCGTCGCGTCGGCGCTCTTCCTGTGCGTCGGTGTCGTCTATGACCGGATGCATACGCGCGACATCGCGGCCTACGGCGGTCTCGTCGAGCGAATGCCGATCTACGCCGTCTGCTTCATGATCTTCACGATGGCGAATGTCGGGCTGCCGGGCACGTCCGGTTTCGTCGGCGAGTTCCTGACGCTGCTCGGCGTGTTCAAGGTCAACACGTGGGTGGCGCTGTTCGCGACGACCGGCGTGATCCTGTCGGCGGTCTATGCGCTCTGGCTCTACAGGCGGATGATCTTCGGGGTGATGGACAAGCCGTCGCTGAAGGCGATCACGGACATGGGGCCGCGCGAGATCGTCGTCATGGCGCCGCTGGTGCTGCTGACGCTCTTCTTCGGCGTCTATCCGGCGCCAATCCTCGACGTCACGGCGCAATCGGTGAAGAAGCTGGTTGCGCAACACGAGATGGCCGTCAAGACGCAGCGTTCCGCCGCGCTTGCCGGCCAGCAGAAATAACGGCATCCGACGCCCCGACGCGAGAGCCGAGCGAGAACGAGAGATATGATGGCCGTCCTGCAAGCCTACGCGCCGCTTCTGCCTGAGATCATCATCGTGCTGGGGGCGCTGGCGCTGATGATCCATGGCGTCTTCCGGCCGGATACCGATGTGGAAGCGTCGCGCATCATGTGGTTGGCGCTCGGCGTGCTCGTCGTGGCCGGGGTTGCGGTCGTGCAGCTCGGAGCGCCGGCGCGGCTCTTCGGCGGAGCGTTCATCGACGATGCGTTCGCGCGCTTCGTGAAACTTCTCGTGCTGGCGGGTGCGGGCGGCGCCATGGTGCTCGCCTTCGACGAGATGAAGGCGCAGGGCGCGTTCAAGTTCGAGCTGCCGATCCTGCTTCTTTTCGCCACCGCCGGCATGATGGTCATGGTGTCGGCCGGCGATCTGATGTCGCTTTACGTCGGTCTCGAACTGCAGAGCCTCGCGCTTTACGTCGTCGCCGCCATTCGCCGTGACGATGCCAAATCGAGCGAGGCGGGCCTCAAGTATTTCGTCCTCGGTGCGCTGTCGTCGGGGATGCTGCTCTATGGCGCGTCGCTGCTCTACGGGTTCGCGGGCACGACGTCGTTCGCGGGCATCGCGACCGCTGCCTCGGTGGCTGGCGCGGGGCAGAACCTGCTCCTCGTCTTCGGTCTCGTCTTCCTGATGGTCGGGCTCGCCTTCAAGGTGTCGGCGGTGCCGTTCCACATGTGGACGCCCGACGTCTATCAGGGCGCGCCGACGCCGATCACGGCGTTCCTCGCGGCGGCGCCGAAGGTCGCCGCCATGGCGCTCCTCGTGCGCCTCGTGATGACGGCGCTGCCGGGCGTGCAGCCGCAATGGCAGCAGATCGTGGTGTTCCTCGCCATTGCCTCGATGGTGGTCGGTGCGCTCGGCGCCATCGGGCAGACGAACATCAAGCGGCTGATGGCCTACTCCTCGATCGCCAACATGGGCTATGCGCTCGTGCCGCTCGCAGCCGGCGGGGCGGAGGGCGCGCAGGGCGTGCTCATCTACATGGCGATCTACATCGTCATGACGCTCGGCGCGTTCGGCTGCATTCTGTCGATGCGCCGGGAGGGTGGACTGGTCGAGGACATCAACGAGCTGGCCGGGCTGGCGCAGACCAACCTGTTCCTCGCCTTCGCGCTGGCGATGTTCATGTTCTCGCTCGCCGGCATTCCGCCGCTCGCGGGCTTCTTCGCCAAGTGGTTCGCCTTCCTGCCGGCGGTGAAGGCGGGGCTCTACTGGCTGGCGGTGATCGGCGTCGTGGCGAGCGTCATAGGCGCCTACTACTACCTGCGCATCGTCAAGATCATGTTCTTCGACGACGCCAAGGCGCCATTCATGGCCACGCGCGCCAAGGAAGGCGCGATCGTGGCGCTGGCTCTCGTGCTGGTGCTCGGCTTCGTGCTGCCGTTCGTCGCGTCGCCGCTGGTCGAGGCGGCTGGCACGGCGGCCGCGTCGCTCAAGTGACTTCGGCGACAGAGTGGCCCGAGGGTTGGCGCGTCGTTGCGCTCGACGAGATCGATTCGACGAACAGCGAGGCGTTCCGGCGCGCGGCGGCAGGGGACCACGGCCCGGTCTGGATCACGGCGCGAGAGCAGACACGCGGGCGAGGTCGCTCGGGTCGCTCATGGGCGACGACGGATGGAAACCTCGCGGCGACGCTGCTCGTCGAACCCGGCTGCGAAATTGCGGTGCTCCCACAACTCGCGATCGTGGCCGGGCTCGCCGCCTGCGATGCCATTGCCGCGGGCCTGCCTGTCGAACGACGCGGCTCCGTGCACCTCAAGTGGCCGAACGACGTCCTGATCGAGGGGGCCAAGGCCTCCGGCATCCTGGTCGAGAGCACGGTCAGCGGGCGTTCGGTGGCCGCCGCGATCGGTATCGGCATCAATCTGTCCGTGACGCCCGAGATCACGGGGCGCGCGGTGACGTCGCTGGCGAGCCACGGGGGGGACGCCCGTTTCGACGCGA
>JBGSJD010000192.1:0-2943 GCA_041742195.1 Hyphomicrobiaceae bacterium | reverse complement strand
CGTCCCGAGGCCGAGCTTCTGTTCGCCGTAGCGACGGCCTGGGCGGTTCCGGCCCTGCCGGTTGGCGGCGCCGACGTTGTCGCCGGCGGCATGGCGCCGGGGCCGGCCGTCGGTCGGCTTCTGAGGGACATCGAGGACTGGTGGGTCGCGGAGGACTTTCCCGATCCGGCCGCCGTTCGTCGCCGTCTGGCCGAAGCTCTGGCCGCTGGAGGCACGCGCTCCACGTGATATTGCCTCCGGCCCCGCATCCCGGCGTCGCGAACATCATGCCGCGTCAATAGCATGACGGGATCGGGCACCGCCGGGGAGAACGAGGAAACGTTGTCCGGACAAGCGGGTCGCACGATCACACACGCAGGGATGGAAATGACGAAGAAGCACAATGTCCTCATTCTCGGGGCGTCCTATGGGTCGCTGCTCGGCACCAAGCTGGCCATGGGTGGCCACAGCGCGACCATGGTCTGCCTCCCTGCCGAGGTGGAGGCGTTCAATACCAACGGCGCCCGCGTTCGCATGCCCATCAAGGGACGCGACGGCCTCGTGGAGATCGATTCGCGCACGCTTCCGGGCAAGCTCTCTGCCGCCGGCACGACGGCCGTCGATCCGGCCGCGTTCGATCTCGTGGCCCTCGCCATGCAGGAGCCCCAGTATCGCTCGGCCGGTGTCCGTGAGCTGACGGAGCGGGTCGCGAAGTCCGGCCGCCCGTGCATGTCGATCATGAACATGCCGCCGCTGACCTACCTCAACCGCATTCCCGGGCTCGATACCTCGAAGCTCCGCCACTGCTTCGCCGATCCGACGGTCTGGGACGCCTTCGACCCGGCCCTGATGACGCTGTGCAGCCCCGACCCGCAGGCGTTCCGGCCACCGGACGAGCCCGTCAACGTGCTCCAGGTGCGCCTGCCGACGAACTTCAAGGCCGCGCGCTTCGACAACCCGGCCCACACCCAGATCCTGAAAGACATGGCAGCCGACGTCGATGCCGCACGCTTCACCGTCGACGGCAAGGCCCTCGAGATACCGGTCAAGCTCAAGGTTCACGACAGCATCTTCGTGCCGCTGGCCAAGTGGGCCATGCTGATCGCCGGCAACTACCGCTGCGTCGGCAAGGACGGCATGCGCCCCATCAAGGAGGCTGTGCATTCCGACATCGCGACCTCGCAGCAGGTCTACGACTGGGTGGTGCGCCTCTGCACATCGCTCGGCGCCGACCCGAAGGATCTGGTGCCCTTCGAGAAGTACGCGCAAGCCGCCTTGTCACTCGGCAGCCCGTCATCGGCGGCGCGTGCGCTGGCCGCCGGCGCGCCGAACATCGAGCGCGTCGACCTTCTGGTGAAGAGCATCGCCGAGCAACGCGGCGAACGCCTACCGTCTCTCGACGCGACGGTCGATCTGGTCGAAGGCTGGCTGGCCAAGAACCGAGCCGCCGCCAAGGCCGGCTGAGCCTCGGTCGCACGTCCCCGACGAAAACGGGCGGCCCCGCAAAGGGCCGCCCGTTTTTCTGTGTTCGGTAGTGCCTTGCCTCGGCCGGCGCCGAGCGCGCGTCAGATATTCGCCTCGCGGAACGACACCAGCCGGCGCTTTTCTTCGTCCCAGAGCTTCAGCTTCACGGCCGAGATGCTTTCCGCGAACGTGATGCGCCCCATCTCGACCAGTTCCGGATGCGCCTTGAGCACTTCCGGCAGCCTGTAGAACGGAATGGCGCTCATCAGGTGGTGCACGTGATGGATGCCGATGTTCGCCGTGAGCCAACGGATCGGCTGTGGCAGGTCGTAGTGGGAGCTACCGGCGAGCGCGGCCTTCTTCAGTGACCACTCGTCGCTATGGGCCCAGTACGTATCCTCGAACTGGTGCTGCACGTAGAACAGCCAGACGCCGATCGAGGCTGCGAGGATGACCATCGGCAGGTGGACCATCAGGAACGCCTGCCAGCCGACGGCCCAGATCAGGAACGCGGCGAAGATGGCGATCCCCGCATTCGTGCCCATCGCGCTGAGCCACGGCATGAGCCCCTTGCGGACATGCCGCATCGGCAGGCGATGCTCCAGCAGGAACAGGTAGGCTGGACCGACCACGAACATCACGATCGGGTTGCGATACAGGCGATACTTGAACCTCAGCAGCGGGCTCAGCGCCTTGTATTCCGCGATCGTGAGCGTGTTGAGATCGCCGATGCCGCGCCGGTCGAGGTTGCCTGACGAGGAATGGTGGATCGCGTGGGCGCGGCGCCAGATGTCGTAAGGCGTCAGCGTCAGGATGCCGAGCAGACGCCCGACCCAGTCGTTGACGGCCTTGTTCTCGAAGAAGGCGCCATGGCCGCAGTCGTGCTGGATGAGAAACAATCGCACGACGAAGGCTGACGCCGGAATCGCGATGAGCAACGTTAGCCAATACCCCACGTCGAGCGCCAGATAGGCGGCGACCCACAGCCCGGCGAATGGGATCACCGTCAAGGCAATCTCGATCAGGCTTTGGCGGGTATTGGGTTTTGTGAAGGGTGCGAGCTTTCGGGCGAGTTCGACTTCGTAGCTGGCGCGTGCCGGATCGGCGGTGACGGTGTGATCCAAGTGGTCGTTCCCTGCGATGGAGCCCGGGGGCTTCTTCCGACCCTCCGAATCTCCGGATTTGCGCCGCGACATTTTCAGGCGCCGACCGGCCGCGCAAGTGTTGCAACGGTCGCAAGGGGGGCGCGCACCCGCGTCCGAAGTGCAGCGCCGCGCTGGCCGGAACGTCCGCAAACCGTGATCGCAAGGTCCCGCGTGTCGACGAATGATCGATAAAATCGATCCAAATCAATGAATTGATGGAGATTCTGCACGAACCGGATCGTCCCGCTTCCGCATTTTGATCGACGGCCGTTGCCATCCGCCCACGGTCTATAAAGATTTTTGCTGACCCACCCTGTCAGCGCCCGCCGAGCCTCTGCAGCCGCCGGGCCGCCGC
>JBGSJD010000191.1:0-5632 GCA_041742195.1 Hyphomicrobiaceae bacterium | reverse complement strand
GCCGCTCGCGACGTCCTCGCGGGCATCCGCGCGGCGGGGAGCCGACGGCGGACCGCACCGGACGGACACCGAGATGGCGCCGAGCGACGTGTCCATGGCGAGCACGTTCATGGTGCGGTCTCCGGCGCGCGGCGCGCTAGTGTGATGACCGAGAAGTCCGCTGCATACTTTTCGGCGTGGTCGAGAGGCGGACTTCTCGGTCTGAATCACACGATCTCATTGTTACTTCTAGTGTCGTGCAGATCGCGAAATTCGTTCTGAGCGTGCTGCAGAATGAGACAAATTTCGCGATCACGACACTAGCGTCAGACGACTTTCGCGATCTCGTCGAAGGCGAAGCGCGGCGAGCGGGGGAAGAGGCCAGCCGGATCGCCGTAGCCCAGGTTGCAGATGAAGTTCGTCTTGACCCGGCCGTCGGGGAAGAACTCCTTGTCGACGCCCGCCGCGTCGAAGCCCGACATGGGACCGCAATCGAGCCCGAGTGCGCGGGCCGCCAGCATCAGGTAGGCGCCCTGCAGCGACCCATTGCGCATGGCCGTCGCCTCGATGACGGCGGCGTTGCCCTCGAACCAGGTGCGGGCCGTCTGATTGTGCGGAAAGAGCCGCGGCAGATGCTCGTAGAACTGCATGTCGTTGCCGATGATGGCGCAGATGGGCGCGTCCATGGTCTTGGTCCGGTTGGCGCTCGACAGGAACGGGGCCAGCCGGTTCTTGGCCTCGGCGGACCTCACGAACACGATCCGCGCCGGCAGACAGTTGGCGCTGGTCGGGCCCATCTTCATCAGATCGACGATCTCGTGCAGCACCGCGTCGGGCACGTCCTTCGGTTGCCAGGCGTTGTGGGTCCGGGCGTCGAGGAACAACTGCCGCAGGACATCGTCGCTCACGCGATCGGTCATTCGGTCTCTCCGTGGGTCTGACTGCGCATCGTTGACGTCTCTCGTAGCAGAAAACCCCGCTCGAGGGTGAGCGGGGCTTTCAAAACGATCAGAGTTGAGCCGAGATGCGAAACACTAAACGGCGCGGACTTCGGCGACCTCGGGACAGAAATGCTGGAGGAGCCGTTCGATGCCACCCTGCAACGTCGCCGTCGACGACGGGCAGCCCGAGCAGGCACCGCGCATGTGCAGGAACACGACACCGTCCCGGAAGCCGTGGAACACGATATCGCCACCGTCGTTGGCGACGGCCGGGCGCACGCGCGTGTCGAGCAATTCCTTGATGGTCTTGACGGTCTCGGCGTCCTCGGGAGCGAAATCCTCGCCCTCCGCGTCGGCTTCATCGAAGTCGGCGGCGCCCTCGACCACCGGCGCACCCGACATGAAGTGCTCCATGATCGCGCCGAGAACGGCAGGCTTCAGATGCTGCCACTCGATGTCGCCCTTGGTCACCGAGATGAAATCGGAGCCGAGGAAGACGCCCGTCACGCCATCGACGCCGAACAGGCGCTGTGCGAGCGGCGACTTGCCGGCTTCCGCCACGTCGCGGAAATCGACGGTGCCTTCGCCCAGCACGGGCTTGCCCGGGATGAACTTCACGGTTGCGGGATTGGGGGTCGCTTCTGTCTGGATGAACATTGCCGCTTCTCGCCCTGATCTGTGGCCCATTGCGGGCTCTGTCGCCAGTCGCAGCCCTCGCCCGGAGAGGCCGCGCTACACTTTGGAACATTTCTAATGTATCGCCTCGGCAGCGTCAAACGGCGACGCTCCCGGAGCGGGCCGGCGAGGGATCAGGCCATGGCCTTCAGGTCTTCGAGAGACAGGTTACCCGGCACGATGACGATGGGGATCGGGAAGGTGCCCGCGAGGCGGCCTGTCGCGAGGGACGACACGAGCGGGCCGGGACCGCGGCTGTCCGTGGAGGCGCCGAGGATCATGATGGCGATGTCCTCGTCCTCCTCGATCAGCTTGAGGATCTCGTCCGGGCGCTTGCCGGAGCGGATGATCTCCTCGGTCGGAATGTTCTCGAAGCCGGCCTTGTCCAGCTTGCGCCGGTTGAGCCGGAACAGCGCCTTGGCTTTCGCGGTCTCTTCCTCGACCTGAAGTTCCTTGACGCCGGCCCACTGGGTAAAGTCAGTCGGCTCGATAACGTAGAGCAGCGCGATCTGGCCGCCGGTATGGCCGATACGGCTCGCCGCGAAGAAGAGCGCGCGCTCCACCTCGGCCGTATCGTCGACGATCACCAGGAACTTGCGCCGGTGACCCTGCTCGAACACGCGACGTTTTTTCACCATGCGTCATCATGCCATTTCAGCGGGCGCGTCACAACAGGCGTGGCGCGGCACCGGGGAGAGCGGCGATCCGCCTTGGACCGCCGACAGATCGCGCGTCCGGTTCAAGCGCGGACGAAGCCGACGATGTCCTTGATCTCGTTCATGATGGGCGTCGCGATCGCCCGGGCCCGGCGTGCTCCGTCGGCCAGGATGCGGTCGATCTCGGCCGGATCGGCATTGAGACGGGTCATTTCCGTGGTGATCGGCGACAACTTCGCCACGGCGATGTCGGCCAGCGCCTTCTTGAACGTCGAGAACTGGCCGCCGCCGAACTGGCGCAGCGTCGCCTCCTGCGTCGTATCGGCCAGCGCCGCATAGATGCCGGAGAGATTGTCCGCCTCGGGACGACCCTCGAGACCGGCGAGTTCCGATGGCAGCGCCTCGGTGTCGGTCTTGGCGCGCTGGATCTTCCTCGCGATCGTTTCCGCGTCGTCGGTGAGATTGATGCGGCTCAGGTCCGACGGGTCGGACTTCGACATCTTCTTCGTGCCGTCACGCAGGCTCATGACGCGCGTCGCGGGGCCCTGGATCATGGGCTCTGGCTGGGGGAAGAAAATGCCGTCGGCATAGCCCCTGGCCACGATGGACTCGCGCCAGTCGTTGTTGAACTTCTGGGCGATGTCGCGGGACAGCTCGAGATGCTGCTTCTGGTCCTCGCCCACCGGAACGTGGGTGCCGCGATAGACGAGAATGTCGGCCGCCATGAGGTTCGGGTAGGCATAGAGGCCGACGGACGCGTTCTCGCGATCCTTGCCCGCCTTCTCCTTGAACTGGGTCATGCGATTGAGCCAGCCGAGGCGCGCGACACAGTTGAAGATCCACGCCAGCTCGGCGTGCTCGACCACCTGGCTCTGATTGAAGACGATGCTGGTGCGGGGATCGATGCCGCAGGCGATGTAGGCCGCCGCCGCGCGCCGGATCGCCTGACGCAGCTCCTCCGGCTCCTGCCATTCGGCGGTGATGGCGTGCAGGTCCACGACGCAATAGATGCATTCGTGGGTCTTCTGCATCGCGACCCAATTGATGAGCGCGCCCAGATAGTTGCCGAGGTGCAGGCTGCCGGTCGGCTGCAT
The DNA here is from genome assembly GCA_041742195.1 of Hyphomicrobiaceae bacterium. Taxonomy (GTDB): domain Bacteria; phylum Pseudomonadota; class Alphaproteobacteria; order Rhizobiales; family Hyphomicrobiaceae. The sequence continues at coordinate 2,287 of JBGSJD010000191.1, read as the reverse complement.
GCCGGAGAAGACGCGGGGGCGAAGCTCGATCATCGATGTGGTTCCTCGTGGTGCGCGCGCGTTATGGCGCGCCGGGCGTGCCGACGCAAGCCGTTGCGGCACGTTGGAAATCCGGCGTCGGGCCGCGACATCGCCGCGACCGCCAGCGTCAGAACATGGCCGGGTGGACGCGGTCCGGTGGCGCGTGGCCGTCGAGGAAGGTCTTGATGTTGATGATGACCTTCTCGCCCATATCGATCCGGCCCTCGATGGTCGCGGACCCCATGTGAGGTAGGGAAATGACGCGGTCCGACGCCAGCAGCTTCGGGTTGACCGCCGGCTCGTGCTCGAACACGTCGAGGCCGGCGCCCGCGATGGCGCCCGCTTCGATCAGGCGCGCCAGCTCGTTCTCGTCGATCACCTCGCCGCGCGCCGTATTCACGACGTAGGACGTCGGCTTCAAGAGCTTCAGGCGGAGCGCCGACAGCAGGTGATAGGTCGCGGGCGTGTGCGGGCAGTTGACCGAGATGATGTCCATACGGGCGAGCATCTGGTCGAGGCTCTCCCAGTACGTGGCTTCGAGGTCCTGCTCGATCTCCTCGGAGAGGCGGCGGCGATTGTGATAGTGGATCTGGAGGCCGAACGCCTTGGCGCGCCGCGCCACGGCCTGGCCGATGCGGCCCATGCCGATGATGCCGAGCCGCTTGCCGAAGATGCGGTGACCGAGCATCCACGTCGGCGCCCAGCCGGACCAGTGGTTGCGGCCATCCTTGAGGTAGGCCGTGCCTTCGGCGAGGCGTCGCGGCACTGCCAGGATGAGGGCCATGGTCATGTCGGCGGTGTCCTCGGTAAGGACGCCGGGCGTGTTGGTCACGAGAATGCCGCGGTTGCGGGCGGTATCGAGGTCGATGTTGTCGACGCCGGTGCCGAAATTGGCAACGAGACGCAGATTGGCCCCTGCCTGTGAGAGCACGGCCCGATCGATCCGGTCGGTGACGGTCGGCACAAGGACATCGGCAGTCTGGACGGCCTCGATCAGCTCGGTCTGCGACATCGGCCGATCGTCCAGGTTCAGGCGCGCATCGAACAGCTCGCGCATGCGCGTCTCGACCACGTCGGGCAACTTGCGGGTGACGATGACGACGGGTCGCTTGGCGCTCTGTGGCATGGGACGTTTCCAAATCGGGTGTGGCCGGCGTCAGTACGCTCGGCCCTGCTGCTTGGTTCGCCTAGGGGCAAACCGACCATTTTTTCGTGTTTATCAGATGCGCCGGGCAATCTCCAACACCACACTGGCGTCGATTTCGACGCGCCGCTCGCCTGCCGGCACCTGCCGACGGTTGTTTCCGGGCAGCGGATCGGAGACAGTCCCGCCATGGATTCGCGGCAAGACACCCACCGTCAAATGCTGATTTCGAGGCTATGGCGCGGGCTCGCAAGCCTGACGCTCGGGCTCGTGATCGTCGCCGCCGGGAGATCGGCCGGGAGCGCACAGCAGGGCGCCAGCGAAACGGGTCCGAGCGGCCTGCCGGTGCCCCGCTTCGTCAGCCTGAAATCGGACCGGGTTCACTCACGTCAGGGGCCTGGCACAGATCACAAAGTGCTCTGGGTCTACCGGCGCGCGGGGCTTCCCGTCGAGGTGCTGCGGGAATTCGAGGGCTGGCGGCACGTCCGGGACAGCGACGGCTCGGAAGGTTGGGTGGCCCAAGCCCTCGTTTCGGGCCGGCGGACGGCGCTGGTGCTGCCGTGGGAAGCGAAAGCCGGTCGGCGCACACAGGTGCAGCTCCTCTCCGACGACCGGGCCGGGTCCTCGCCCGTCGCTATGCTCGAGGCGGGCGTGATCGCCAATATCCGCACGTGCGACACGCGCTGGTGCTACGTCTCGGTGGGCGACTTCCGCGGGTATGTGGAGCAGAACCGGCTTTGGGGCGTCTATCCGGGCGAGACGATCCGGTAGGTCGTCGACGGCACAGATCAGGCGGACGGGTCCACGTCCTCGAAGATCGGCGCATCGGCCCAGGTGCGGGCGGCCACCAGCTCGTCGGCCGTGCGGACGGTCCACGTGAAGAGCGGCATTCCCAGCACCTCGCGCACGAAGCGGGTGACGGGCGTCGGCAAAGCCTTCACATGGTAGGCGAAGAAATCGGGGGCGGCCGCGCGGCTTTCCAGGAGGTGAGATAGGCGCGCCGCGCGCTCGGCGTCGAGCTTGCCCGGCCACCAGGACGCGTCGTAGAGCCCGGACACGATGCCCCGCGGCAGGTTCGGCGCCAGCTCCCTGACTGCCGCCACCACCGGCGGATCGAACGAC
>JBGSJD010000190.1:0-4251 GCA_041742195.1 Hyphomicrobiaceae bacterium | reverse complement strand
GGTCGCGCATGCGATTGCGGCCCGCGCGCACCGTCGCGCGGATGCGCCCGACCGGCGCGTCGGAGGTCAGTCGCTTCCAGGCATCGGCGGCCGTGCGGTCGAAGTAGTGCTCGATCTCGCCGCGCCGGGTGACGTAGGAGGTGCTCATCTCAATCGAATCCCAGCAGGTCGAAGATGTCGCGGTCCTTCATCGGCTCCGCGATCAGCGGATCCGAGCCGTCCCACAGCGACTGCGCGAGGCGCAGGTATTCGGTCTGGACCGCCTCCAGTTCCGGCGAGCTCTCCATCTCGAAGAGCGTCGCCTTCTTCAGGCGCGAGCGGCGGATCACGTCCAGGTCCGGGAACCGCGCCATCGTCTTCAGGCCGACGCGGTCGTTGAACTTGTCGATCTGGTCCGTGGCGGCGCTGCGGTTCGCGATCATGCCGCCGAGCCGCACGTTGTAGTTCTTCGACTTCGCGTTGATCGCGGCGACGATGCGGTTCGCGGCGAAGATCGAGTCGAAGTCGTTCGCGGTCACGATCAGCGCGCGGTCCGCGTGCTGCAACGGCGCGGCGAAGCCGCCGCACACGACGTCGCCGAGCACGTCGAAGATCACGACGTCCGTCTCGTCGAGCAGGTGGTGTTCCTTCAGGAGTTTCACGGTCTGGCCGACGACGTAGCCGCCGCAGCCGGTGCCCGCCGGCGGGCCGCCCGCCTCGACGCACATCACGCCGTTGTAGCCCTCGTACACGAAGTCCTCGGTCCGCAGTTCCTCCGTGTGGAAGTCCACGGACTCGAGCACGTCGATCACGGTCGGCATCAGCTTCTTCGTCAGCGTGAACGTCGAGTCGTGCTTCGGATCGCAGCCGATCTGCAGCACGCGCCTGCCGAGCTTCGAGAACGCCACGGACAGGTTCGACGAGGTCGTGCTCTTGCCGATCCCGCCCTTGCCGTAGACGGCGAATACCTTCGCGGTGCCGATCTTCACGCGCGGATCGAGCGGCACCTGCACGCTGCCTTCACCGTCGGGGCGCGTGCCCCGTCGGACGGCGGACAACGGGACGGACACGGTGTTCATGCAGCAACCTCCTCGAACACGCCTTCGAGGCGGTCCTCCAGTTCTTCGCCGGCGCGGCGCAGTGCTTCCAGCGTCGCCGCATCCGGTTCCCAGTAACGGCGCTCGTGCGCCTCCAGCAGTCGGTTCGCGACCTTCGCGGACGCGGTCGGATTGAGCTTCGCGATTCGGGCGCGCATCTCCGGGTCGAGCACGAACGTCTGCGTGAGCTGTTCGTACACCCAGGGCGCGACCTGGCCGGTCGTAGCGGACCAGCCCATCGTGTTCGTGACGTGCACCTCGATCTGGCGCACGCCCTCGTAGCCGTGCGCCAGCATTCCCTCGTACCACTTCGGGTTGAGGACGCGAGTACGGGTCTCGAGCGCGACCTGCTCCGAGAGCGTGCGCACGGTGGCCGCGCCCTGCGTCTGGTCGCCGATGTAGACGGGCGTCGAATGCCCGCCCTTCGCACGTCGCACGGCCCGGCTGATGCCGCCGAGCGTGTCGAAGTACGTGTCGACGGTCGTGACGCCGAGTTCGACCGAGTCGAGGTTCTGGTAAGTCAGCGCGACGTCCGCGAGGACGCTCTGGAGCAGCGCGGTGTGCTGCACCGGGCGGCCGCTGCGGCCGTACGCGAACGACTTGCGCCGCGAGTACGTCTCGGCGAGCTCGTCCTCGTCGTCCCACCGGCCGTTCTCGACGAGATTGTTCACGTTCGCACCGTACGCTCCGTCCGCGTTGCCGAACACGCGCAGCGCAGCCGTCTCGAGATCGCAGCCGTGCTGCTGCTGGTACGCGAGCGCATGCTTGCGCACGAAGTTCGCCTCCGGCGGCTCGTCCGCCGTGGCCGCGAGCCACGCGGCTTCCGCCAGCAGCTTCATCTGCAGCGGCAGGATGATGCGACGGTCGGCTGCCGTCGCCGGTCCTGGGCCCGTTGCGGATCGTGGCCAGGATTTCATCCGAGCATCCACACCGCGACCAGCAGAAGCGCCGAAATCAGTGCGCCGCGGCGATACCAGCGGCATGTCTCGCAGCGCCATGCCTCAGCCAGCCAGTTCCCCAGCCCCGACACTCGGCTCATCCTTCTCGACGCGATCAACCGCCGAAACGAGAACGGGAGAGCAGATAGCCCTCCCGCCCCGATCCGCAGCGACGCTGGCCCAGATCAGTTCTTCTTGACGCGATAGACGTCGTGGCAGCTCTTGCAGGACTTGGTCACGTCGCCGAAGGCCGCCTTGAACGCGTCGGCGCCACCGGCTGCCGCGGTCGCAGCCTTGGCTGCGTCGGCCGCCATCTTCTTGCCCTGTGCGTCGAAGTCCGCGAACGTTTCCCAGATCTTGGGGGACGCCGTCGTCTCGCCGCCGGTCTCGGTGCCTTTCGGGTAGAGCGTGGCGAATTCGGCCCAGCCCTTGGCGATCGTGTTCATGCTCTCAGCAGCCTTGGCCGCGTCGAACGGGATCTCGCCCTTGACCATCTGACTGCCGGTCTTGGTAGCGCCACCCACCGCCTTCATGAGCGCCTTGCGCTTGGCAATGGCGTCCTGTGCGACGGCCGCACCCGATGCGATGACGGCCACGCCTGCCAGAATCGACAGGCCCGTCAAGAATTTCGACTTCGACATACGTTCTCCCTCGCCAACATGACCGGCGCCGCCCTTGTCCCGCGACGACGACAGCCGAGACTGTTAACAAAACCCCGCGCCGCGCCGACCAACATTTTCGTGATCACGGCGTCCGCTGAGCAGTTGCCGCGCCAAGGCGCCGCAACTGAAGGAGATCAGCGCAGGTTGCCGCAGAACCGCTGGATGCGGCGGCACGCCTCCTCGAGGCTCTCGTTGTCGAGAGCGTAGGAGACCCGGAAGAACGGAGACATGGCGAACGCCGCGCCATGCACGGCCGCGACGCCTTCCTCCTCGAGCAGAGCGGTCACGAAATCCTCGTCCGTCACCAGCTTCTTGCCGCCGGCGGTGGTCTTGCCGAGCGTGCCTTCGCACGACGGGTAGACGTAGAACGCACCCTCCGGCTTCGGGCACTTGATGCCATTGGCCTGGTTCAGCATCGACACGACGAGATCGCGCCGAACCTTGAACTTCTCGTTGTTGATGGGAATGAATTCCTGAGGACCGTTCAGAGCCTCGACGCCGGCCCACTGCGAGATCGACGACGGATTGGATGTCGACTGGCTCTGGAGCTTGCCCATGGCCTTGATGAGCGGCTCGGGGCCACCGGCATAGCCGATGCGCCAGCCGGTCATGCAGTAGGCCTTGGACAGGCCGTTGACGGTCAACGTGCGCTCGTAGAGCGACGGCTCGACCTCGGCGATCGTGCAGAACTTGTGCCCGTCATAGAGCAGGTGTTCGTACATGTCGTCGGTCATCACCCAGACGTGGGGATGCTTCAACATGACGTCCGTCAGCGCCTTCAGCTCGGCCCGCGAGTAGGCCGCACCTGTCGGGTTCGACGGGGCGTTGAACATGAACCACTTGGTCTTCGCCGTGATCGCCTTGTCGAGCACGTCCGGGCGCAGCTTGTAGCCGTCCTCCATGCGGCAGTTGGCGAACACGGGCTTGCCGCCGGCGAACAGAACGATGTCGGCGTAGGACACCCAGCACGGCGCCGGAATGACCACCTCGTCACCGGGGTTGATGGTCGCCAGCAGCGCGTTGAACAGCACCTGCTTGCCGCCGGTGCCGACCGAGATCTGGCTGCGCTTGTAGTCGAGGCCGTTCTCGCGCTTGAACTTGCCGACGATGGCGTCCTTCAGCTCGGGCATGCCATCGGGGTCGGTGTACTTGGTCTTGCCCGACTGGATGGCGCGGATGGCCGCGTCCTTGATGTTCTGGGGCGTGTCGAAATCCGGCTCGCCCTGGGACAGAATGATGATATCGCGCCCCTGAGCCGCCAGTGCGCGAGCTTTCGCGGACACGCCGATGGTCGCGGACGGGGTGATCCGGTTCAGGCTGTCGGCAAAAAAGCCCATGGCACGGTGCCTCTCTCGAGATGATGACGCTTCTCCGCCTAGCGCGAAGCGGCGCGGACCTTATGCGTATGCGACAGACGGGGCAAGCACGCAACTTTGAGACGCGCTTCGGATGTCGCCGGCCAGACGTTCGTCGGCGCGTCAGGACGCCAGGCGGCGCCGGGCCTCCGCAACCTCGGACCAAACCTGATCGAGCCGGGCGGCGAGGTTGGTCCAGGCGTAACGGTGCTCGACCGTC
>JBGSJD010000189.1:0-4130 GCA_041742195.1 Hyphomicrobiaceae bacterium | reverse complement strand
ACGTCCTCGAGCCCGATGTGGATGCGCACGCACGGGCCCTCGGCCTGCCACTTCGTCGCCGTGCGATAGCCGCTCGCGTCGAACGGCAGCACGAGGCTCTCGAAGCCGCCCCACGACGCGCCCATTCCGAACAGTTCGAGCCCCTCGAGCATCGCGGCGACGCCAGCTTTCGGCGCCGGCTTCAGGATGAACGCGAAGAGCCCTGACGCGCCGAGGAAATCCCGCTTCCAGATCGCATGTCCCGGGTCGGTCTCGAGCCCCGGGTGCAGCACCCGCGCCACTTCGGGCCGCGCCTGCAGCCAGCGCGCCATCTCGAGCCCCGAGCGCCAGTGCCGCTCCAGCCGCACCTCGATCGTGCGAATGCCGCGCATGCCGAGATAGCACTCCTCGGTGCCGACTCCGATGCCGAGGAAATCGATCTGCGGCACCATGCGGGCGGCTGCTGCTTCGGTCATCGTGATCGAGCCGAGCATCGCGTCCGCATGCCCGACGATGTATTTCGTAGCCGCCTGCACCGAGACGTCCACGCCGTGCGCGAACGGCTTGTAGTAGAGCGGCGACGCCCACGTATTGTCCATGACGACCATGGCCCCGCCCGCATGCGCCGCCTTGGCTATGGCCGGGATGTCCTGCATCTCGAACGTCTGCGAGCCGGGACTCTCGGTGAACACGACGGTCGTATTTGGCCGCATCAGCTTGGCGATGCCGCTGCCGATGAGCGGATCGTAATACGTCGTCTCGACACCGAGCTTCTTCAGGATGTTCTCGCAGAGCTTCCGCGTCGGCTGATAGACGCTGTCGGTGACCAACACATGATCGCCGGTCTTCACGAGCGCCAGCATCGTGTGCGAGATCGCCGCCAGCCCGTTCGAGGCCAGCATCGTGCGATGCCCACCTTCCAGATGCGCGATGGCCGCTTCCAGCGCTTCCGTCGTCGGCGTGCCTTTCCGGCCGTACGTATATCGCTGCTGCCGCTTCTCGAAGCTTTCGAGCGATTTGAACAGCACCGTCGAGCCCCGGTAGACGGGCGGATTGACGAATCCGTGGTGTGCGAACGGATCGCGGCCGTGATGCACGATATCGGTCGACGTCCGCCGCTTTGCCTTGGGCTTGCCGTCACTGCCGCCACTCGTCGTCATGTCGTCCTCGTTTCTCGGAAGGCCCAACCCGGGCCGAAACCGCGATTAGACGGGATGTGGCCCCCCGGTTCAAGGCGGCAGACGGCCACTTGGTTGGCGAGAGTTGCTCTCACCGGGCGATGGTGCTCACAATGGCTGAAAAAAGCAGGCCCGGAGGAACCCCCATGACGAGCGCTACCGCGACCGCCGAAGCAGGCCCCTCACTCACCGCCGCCGACCATGCCCGCGCCATGGCCGACTACATGCGCGAGGGCACCGCCCGCGCCTACGCCCTCCCCAACCGGGGCCCGATCGTGCTAGGCCCCGATGGACGGCTCGACCCGGCCATCCTCGAGGCCTACTGGAAATACGGCTTTTATGTCTTCACCGGCGTCGTCGGCCCCGAGGAACTCGCCGAACTTCGCGCCGACGTCGACCGCCTCATCGAAGGCGCCCCCATCGCGCCGGATGCGACCGTCGATCGCCACGGCCGCCCCGCCCTCGGCGCCGGCATCATCAAGCCGCCCTACCGTTGGGCGAAGCCCCTGAGCGACCCGCTCGGCGGCACCGACAAGAACAACGGCCGCCACCCCGTGAAGATGCTGGAGGCGCGCCCCGCCGATGACGCGCCCGAGTGGACCGTCCAGCTCCTCGACGGCAACCTCCACCTGATGGAGAGCTGCCTCCGCCTCTACGGCCATCCCGGAATGCTCGCCGTCGCGGCCGCGATCAACGGCGAGGATTTCGTACCCTACAACGAGGTGACGTTCGTGAAGGAGCCGGGCCTCGGCCCTTCGGTCGCCTGGCACCAGGACGGCACGACGCACTGGACATCGCCGGACTGGGACGAGGGCGCCCACGGCTTCAACTTCATGACGCAGCTCTATCCTTCGACCGCCGCGAACTGTGTGTGGATGCTCCCCGGCAGCCACAAGCTCGGCAAGGTCGACATCAAGAAGCTCGTTGCAGAAAGCGGATCGGAGCGTATCGCCGGCGCCGTGCCCATGCTGTGCGAGCCGGGCGAGACCATGGTCCTCAACCGCCAGTGCGTGCACGGCTCTTTCGCCAATTCCTCGCCCGACCGCCGCGTCACGCTGAACGAGGGCTTCTTCCCGCGCCGCCGCGTCCTGAACGTCACGACGAAGAAGCTCACCGGCGATCTCGTCACCTACGACGAGGCCCACATCGCCGAGCGCTCGCGCCTCATCCAGCTCGGCATCGACGCCCGCCGCCAGCGTTTCCCCGACGAGACGCCATTCGTCTACAAGCCCCTCGCCGGCCGCGAGAACGAAAACCGCTGGTCGGACGACACCCGCGCCCGCCTGCTCGCCAACTACAATCTGCGCGACATGTTCATCTGAGGCCCGACAAGGGTCCCGTCGTGATGGCCGGCGATCCGTCGCCGGCCACGGGGCCTCACACGATGCCCTTGGCTTTCAGCGCCGCGATGTCCGCTTCGCCGTAGCCGAGCCCGGACAGCACCTCGCCCGTATGCTCGCCGAGATCCGGCGTCGGCCCTAGCGCCTCCGGCTGCGGATAGCGGCTCATGTTGATCGGCTGCCCGACGAGCCGCATCTCGCCGAGCTTCTTGTGCCGCACCTTCCGCGCGATGCCGAGATGCTTCACCTGCGGCTCGGCGAACGTCTGGTCGATGCTGTTGATCGGCCCGCACGGCACGCCCGCCGCATTGAGCGCCGCGATCCAGTGCGCGCTGGTGTTGGTTTTCGTCCGCTCGCCGAGCAGCCCGTTCAGCACCACGCGGTTCTTCGATCGGTTGCCGCCGGTCGCATAGTCCGGATGCGCGACGAGCTCCGGCACGCCCAGCGCCTTGCAGCACCGCTCCCAGAGATTGTCACCCGAGGCCGCGATGTTGATGTGCCCGTCCGACGTCGGAAAGACGCCGGTCGGGATACCCGTCGGATGATCGTTGCCGGCCTGCTTCGGCACCTCGCCCGCGATCAGCCAGCGCGCCGCCTGGAAGTCGAGCATGAAGATCTGCGCCTCGATCAGCGACGTGTGCACCCACTGCCCCTTGCCCGATCGCTCCCGCTCGTAGAGCGCGAGGATCATCGCCTGCGCGAGCAGCAGCCCCGACGTCAGGTCCGCGATCGGAATGCCGACCCTGACCGGCCCCTGTCCCGGCAGCCCGGTGATGGACATGAGCCCGCCCATGCCCTGTGCGATCTGGTCGACCCCCGGCCGCGTGGCATCCGGCCCGGTCTGGCCGAAACCCGAGATCGAGCCGTAGACGATCCGCGGATTGACGTCGGCGCAGTGCGCGTAGTCGACCTTGAGCCGCGTCTTCACGTCCGACCGCATGTTCTCGACCACGACGTCGGCGTCCTTCACGAGCTTCATGAAGATCGCGTGCCCCTCGGGGCTCTTGAGGTTCAGCGTCAGCGACCGCTTGTTCCTGTGCAGGTTCTGGAAATCGAACCCGTGCCGCTTGCCGCCCATGGCGTCGATGTCGCTGTCGGCCGGCGGCTCGATTTTGATCACCTCGGCGCCCCAGTCCGCGAGCTGTCGGACGGCGGTCGGTCCCGCGCGATGCGCCGTGAGGTCGAGCACCTTCAGATGCGAGAGCGGCAAGGCGGCCTTGGCGTCGGACATCGGTGTCTCTCCTCGTCATCTGACTCGACGCGCCATAACCTGCGCGCCACGCGACAGGCTTGCGGATCGGGGCCGCGTCGTCTAGTGCCAAAACGCACGCCGTGACCGTCCCGGCCCCCCCCCGTCGCGTCACGGTCGGCGATCCGGCCCCGCTCGCGCACCGTTACGCAATCGGGGACAGCGAGGGAGAAGCGCTCATGCGGCAGGTCGTCCAGCTCTGGTTCGTCGGCACGGCGCTGTTCCTGTCCGCCGCGATGATCTGGGCGTTCGTGCCGGTGCTGATCCCCGCTCTCGGGGTGACCGCCGGTCTCGGCGTCATCGTCGCTGGCATGGTCTCCATCGCCCGCTGGATCGAGCGCCACCGCGCCGGCTGAAGCGGTCGGCCAGCCATCATGGTACGGC
>JBGSJD010000188.1:0-1936 GCA_041742195.1 Hyphomicrobiaceae bacterium | reverse complement strand
CCTACCAGCGCGCGATCGGCGAGGCGGCCCGGAGGCTAGCCGCCGAACGCTTCATGCTCGACGAGGACCTCGAGCGATGCATCGCGGCCGCCGTCGATTGGCACGCCCCGCGCCACGACATCGCCTTGCCGTGACCCGGCTTTCACCGTCGCGGGTGTGTGGCCGGTCCCGCCTAGCGCCCCTCCCGACGAGACCATTGCCAACGGCTGGTCCGGCATCTAGCGTCACTCTCAAACAGCGAAACGGATAGGGAAACGCCATGTTCATTCGCACCGTCGAGCACAACGCCTCACTCGATCAGTTCCGGGCCGAGGTCCGCGCCTTCTGCGAGCAGGAGCTGCCGCAATCGATCCGCCAGAAGCAGGCGCGCGGCCAGCATCTCACCAAGGAGGAATACATCTCCTGGCTGCAGCGCCTCGGCAGCCGCGGCTGGAACACGGGCAAATGGCCGAAGGAGCACGGTGGCCTCGGCTGGTCGCCGGAGCAGCACATCGCCTTCCAGGAGGAACTCGGCCGTGCCGGCGCCCCGCCGCTGATGTCGTTCGGCCCGACGATGGCCGGCCCTGTCATCTACACGTTCGGCAGCGAGGCACAGAAGAAGCAACACCTCCCCGGCATCATCAAGGGCGATCTTTGGTGGTGCCAGGGTTATTCCGAGCCGGGCGCCGGCTCCGACCTTGCCGCCCTGAAGACCCGTGCCGATCGCGACGGTGACGACTACATCGTCAACGGCCAGAAGATCTGGACCTCGACCGCCCATTGGGCCGACTGGATGTTCGCGCTGGTGCGCACCGACCAGACAGCGAAGAAGCAGGAAGGCATCTCCTTCGTCCTGATCGACATGAAGACGCCAGGCATCACCGTGCGTCCGATCATCGGCATCACGCTCGGCCATCACCTGAACGAGGTGTTCTTCGACAACGTGCGTGTTCCGATCGCCAACCGCATCGGCGAGGAGAACAAGGGCTGGACCTACGCCAAGTTCCTGCTGGCGAACGAGCGCGTCGGCAACGTCGACGTGGCCAAGGTCGAAGGCAACATCGAGCAGATCCGCGCGCTGATGGCAGAGACGCGCGAAGGCGGCAAGCCGCTCACCGAGGATCCCGTCTTCCAGCGTCGCCTCGCTGAGCTGGAAGTCGGCCTCGCCACGGTGAAGGCGCTGATGGCCGACCAGCTCGCCGCCGCCCGCCTCAACGGCGCGCCGTCGCTGATGGGCGCCGCTGCCCTGAAGCTCCGCGGCACCGAGCTGCAGCAGGGCATTCTCCAGACCGGCCTCGACGTCCTAGGCCGCCACGGCATGGTCTACCAGCACGAGGCGCTGCACGCGGGCTGGAACGGCGAGATGATCGGGCCGGAATCCTCCGCCGATGTCGTCTACGAGCACCTCTACCGCCGCGCCGCTACCATCTACGGCGGCTCCAGCGAGGTGCAGAAGAACATCATCGCCAAGGGCGCTCTCGGCCTCTGAGGCCGCGCCCACCCCGAGCCGAAACCAGTCCGAAAGCACGGTCGACCATGCCCTCACTCTCCAGCGAAGAGCGCCAGCAGCTCCACGACAGCCTGCTCGAGATGCTCACCGACAAGTACCCCTTCGAGCAGTGGAAGAAACTCGCGCGCGCACCCGGCGGCGAAAGCTTCGGCCGCGCCGAGTGGAAGCAGTACGCCGACATGGGTTGGCTCGGCATTTCACTCCCCGAGGCTGCCGGCGGATCGGCCGGCGGCATGACGGAACTCGGCATCGTGATGGCGGCGGCCGGTCGCTTCATGCTGCTCGAGCCGCTCCTCGGCACGATCGTGCTGGGGGCTGGCGCCATCGAGCGCGCTGGCACGGCAAAGCAGCAGGACCTGCTCGGCTCGATCGCCACCGGCGATCTGGTCCTCGCGTTCTGCCACACCGAGCCCGGCGCCGGCTACGACCGCGACTACGTTGCGACCG
>JBGSJD010000187.1:0-3134 GCA_041742195.1 Hyphomicrobiaceae bacterium | reverse complement strand
ATGTTTTCAGAGCCGCTAAAGTTACAGGTTCCATTGTTGTTCTACCTCCCAACGATGCAGCATGGTGGTCGAGGTATCGCCCTGGCACATGGCGACGACGCGCGGCCGGTGACGCCGGATGGCATCCGCGAGTTGCCCCGGCTCCATCACCCGGCCCCACTCGACGTCGAGCGTGATCACCTCGCCCTTGACCCGCCGCGCGATCTCCGCGAGCAGATGCCCGAACCGCCCGAACACCGGCACCAGCACCTTGTCGCCCGGCTCCACGATCGAGGAGAGACAGGCCTCGATCCCGGCCCGCGCCGTGCCGTCAACCATCAGCGTCCACTCGTTCTCCGTGCGGAAAACCTGCCGGTAGAGCGCCATCACCTGGGTCATGTAGCGCCGGAACTCGGGGTCGAACTGCCCCTGGATCGGCACCGACATGGCGCGCAGCACGCGCGGATAGAGATCGACCGGCCCGGGCCCCATCAGGAGGCGCGGCGATGGATCGAGCTCCTCGAACGTCTCTTTCGACGAAGTCACAAGGTGTCTCCCTGCTTGGGACCCGGGGGATATACGGAAATCCAGTGCCGGGCGATCTCCAGCCGCGTCGCGAGCCAGACCCGGTCGTGGCGCCCCACATGGTCGAGGAACCGCGCGACGGCCGCCGCCCGTCCCGGACGGCCCGCGAGCCGGCAATGCAGCCCGACGGACATCATCTTCGGCGCCCCGGCAAGCCCCTCCCCGTAGAGCACGTCGAACGTGTCGCGGAGATAGGTGAAGAACTGGTCGCCCGAATTGAACCCCTGGGCGGTCGCGAACCGCATGTCGTTGGCGTCGAGCGTATAGGGCACGACGAGATGCGGCCCCCGCGGCCCGACGATCCAGTACGGGAGATCGTCGGCGTAGCTGTCGGAGGAGTAGACGAAGCCGCCCTCCTCCATCACCAGCCGCGTCGTCGCCTCGGACGTCCGCCCCTGATAGAAGCCGAGCGGCCGCGCGCCGGTCACCTCGGTTTGGATGCGGATGGCCTCCAGGATGTGCCGCCGCTCCTCGTCCGGGTCCATGTCCTTGTAGTCGATCCACCTGAGGCCGTGGCTCGCGATCTCCCAGCCGGCCTCCTGCATCGCCGGCACGACGTCGGGATTGCGCCGGAGCGCCTCGGCCACGGCATAGACAGTGACCGGCACACGGCGCTCCGAGAACAACCGCCAGAGCCGCCAGAAGCCGGCGCGCGAGCCGTACTCGTAGATGGATTCCATGTTCATGTGCCGCTGGCCGGGCCAGGGCTCGGCGCCCACGATCTCCGACAGGAACGCCTCCGACGCAGCGTCCCCGTGCAGCACCGAGTTTTCAGCACCTTCCTCGTAGTTGACGACGATCTGCACCGCGATCGCGGCATCCCGCGGCCACTTCGGATGCGGCGGGGCTCGGCCATAGCCCTTGAGATCGCGCGGATAGGTTGCCATGGCGCGGGGTCTCCCGTGATGCCGCTCGGACCGCGCGAGTGGCGCGCCCGACGACGTTACCGCCGCACCACGTCAGCCGCCTGCCCAAACAATCGGCAGCGCGTTTGCTCAGGTCTGCTTCTGCCGGCCCTGCACACGCGCGCGGAACTCGTCGGTCGAGTTGGTGCGCGGGAACGGAACCTCCGGGACCGGCACACCGAGGTGGCGACAGAGCGGCTCCCACCCTTGCACCACGTCGTAGACGAGCAGCCGCTCCGGCGCGATCCTGGCCTTCACCTCGGCCTGATGCGCCTCGAACACGGCGGCCGCATGGGCGGCGTCCGCCAGCCGTCCGTCGAACGTGCGCCGTTCGATGATGTCGAACGCCATCTCGCCCATGGCCCTCAGATGCTCCGTCGGCCGCGACTGGCGCTCCTTCAGACTGTCGTGGATGGTCGCATGGATCGACTTCACCCATTCGGCCGTCGGCCTGACCGAAAGGAGCACCTTGGCGCTCGGATAATGCGCCGCGATCTCGCGCCAGAAGTAGGCCGACGGCCAATCGACCGTCGAGCGGAAGCCCTGGAACGCCGTATCCCAGTCCGATCGTTCGCCGCGCGCGGCCGCCGCCCAGAAATCCACCTGCTCGGGACGCTCGCGGACCTCGAACATGTGATGGCACGGCCCGAAGCCGAGCATCTCGAGCGCAATCTTCAGCGAATTCGTCCCGGTCCGACCGAACCCGGTCCCGACCACATCGAGCGGCATGGCGTATCCTCGGCAACTGGCGCGTAGCCAGCATGACCGCCGCCGGACGCTCCCGCAAGCCACTCGTCCGCCGGCGCCGACCGGCACTGAAACGCCGAAGGGCGACCGCCATAGCGACCGCCCTCCTGCCAACTTCAGTCCTGTGATCCGATCAAGCCCGCTGGGCACCCTTGCCGATCCGGCCGGGCTCGGCGGTCTCTTCGGGCGCCAGCACGCCGTCCACGTCCGCGCCGATCTCAGCCCGCCACGGGATCATGCGCTCGAGCACGACGAGGAACACCGCGAGAACCGCCGCGAGTCCGACGGCGACCATCCAGAAGGGCAGGCCGACCAGCGAGTCGAAGGTGACCTTCGCGCCCTTCTCGGCGAAGAACGCCGTGATGCCCGTGTCGAAGTAGCCATACGTGATGGCACCCGCGATGCCGCCGACCAGGACGAAGATCGCATCGCGATACCCCGCCCCGATCTGGGCGAGCGATGTCCCGGGGCACGCGCCGGCGAGCGCGATGCCGGCCCCGAGCACGAGCCCGCCGATGATGTCGGCCTGCCACACGAGCGGCTTCAGCGACAGTTTCACCCCGTAGACGCCGTGCATGACGGCGAGCACCAGCAGCCCCGTGATCACGGCCGCGAGAAACACCTTGAGCATGATGAACGAGCGGAACTGCATCTGCCCGACGATGATGCCCGGCTCGAACACCCGCGACTTCTCGAGCACGAACCCGAACACCATGCCCGAGGCGAGCCCGATCAAGATACCTGTGAGAACAGTCATGACGATCTCCTGTCCGTCTGGCTCAGACGCGCTTGAAGAAGAGATTGGCGACCAGCATGCCGCCCGCGAACATGGCCGCGACCGCGACCGTCGAACCGACCGAGAGCTGCGCCATCCCCGAGATGCCGTGCCCCGAGGTGCAGCCGCCCGCGATGCGCGCC
>JBGSJD010000186.1:0-3112 GCA_041742195.1 Hyphomicrobiaceae bacterium | reverse complement strand
TGCGTCGCTTCGCGGTGACCCTCCTCAAACGGGACACCTCGCCCGGCAGCATCAAGCGAAAGCGAAAACGGGCCGCCTGGAACCAAAACGAGCTCGCAAAGCTCGCCAGGATAACGACTTAACGTGCGGTTGCCCTGGGCGCCCCACGCACCGCGAACAGGTAACCCAGCACGTCCTGAACCTCGCCGACGGCCGCCATTCGCTGATCGACATGGCCGAGCGCTCCGGCGTCCGCTTCCGCGATCTGCGTGCCGCCGCCGATCGCCTGCTCGTCGCCGGATTGCTGGAGCCACTCACCGGATCGGCGGCCAGTCCCGATCCCGGTCGGACATGACGCTGGGCGGCATCGGCAGCACGATGCCGAGCGCCGGGTCGTCGTAGCGAACGCCGCGCGCGGCGTCCGGCACGTATCTCTCTGAGATCAGATAGTTGACGGCCGCGTCGTCGGTGAGCGTCAGATGACCGTGTGCGACGCCTTTGGGAATGTAGAGCTGGTGCCCGTTGGCGGCCGAAAGCTCGAACCCGGCCCACGCGAGATAGGTGGGCGATTGCGGCCTGAGATCGGCGATGACATCGAAGATCGCGCCGCGTACACACGCGACGAGCTTGATCTCGCTGTGTGGCGCCGCCTGGAGATGCATCCCCCGGAACGTGCCCTTCTGCCGCGACGACGAGAGACTGTGCTGTACGAACCGTGTCTCCAGCCCCTGCGCCGCGAACGTGTCGGCACAGAACGTCCGCGCGAACGCCCCCCGGTCGTCCCGGAACGGTTCCGGTTCGATCAGCCAGGCCCCCTCGATCCAGGTCGGCTTGAAGTGCATGCGACGAGACCTCGATCCGGTGCTCTGTTGGCGGGGAAGCCCGCGCGCGGGTCGGCGACGGTGCCGCGCCAGTCCATCGGCGCCGATGGTACTCCGTACGCGACCTATGGCAAGCGAAGGCCCTGAGCGCGGTGAATTTGTCCGGACTTGCGGCCGCTTTTGCGTTTGCGCGCGGCGGGGGCCTTCAGCGGTTGCCAGCCCGTGCCCCCGCGAGTATGAGTACCGCGATATGGCTCGCGTCCGAACCATGCGCGGTGCGGGTGGACTTCTGCGGGCCGGTGGCCCGGCCGGCCGTTGGCGTTGCGTCTGGCTGGAAACGGTCGGACTTCTGGGGGCGCTTACGCGGGACGGCCCATGGCAACCGTTGTGATGAAATTCGGCGGCACCTCCGTCGCCAATGTCGACCGCATCCGCAACGTGGCGCGCCACGTGAAGCGCGAAGTGGACGCGGGTAACCGCGTGGCGGTCGTCGTCTCGGCCATGTCCGGCGTCACCAATCAGCTGGTCGCCTGGGTCCGTGAGGCCTCTCTGCTCCACGACGCCCGCGAATACGACGCCGTCGTCGCGACGGGCGAATGCGTAACTGCCGGCCTTCTGGCGATCGTCCTCCAGTCCATGGGCGTTCAGGCCCGCTCCTGGCAGGGCTGGCAGGTTCCCGTCATCACCGATCAGGCCCATGGCGCCGCGCGCATCGTCGACATCGACGGCCAGACGTTGCGCGAGCGGCTGGAAGCGGGCGAGGTGGCGGTCGTCACCGGCTTCCAGGGCATCGAGCCGACCCGCAATCGTATCGCGACCCTGGGTCGTGGCGGCTCCGACACCAGCGCCGTCGCGCTGGCCGTCGCGCTCAAGGCCGATCTCTGCGACATCTACACCGACGTCGATGGCGTCTATACGACCGATCCCCGTGTCGTGCCGAAGGCCCGCCGCATGTCGAAGATCTCCTATGAGGAGATGCTCGAGATGGCGTCGCTCGGCTCCAAGGTCCTGCAGACCCGGTCCGTCGAGTTGGCCATGGTCTATCGGATGCGCACGCGCGTGCTGTCGAGTTTCGTCCCGCCCGAGGAAATGAAGCCCGCGCGTCCCGACACCTGGGACGAGATTGGAACCATCGTTTGCGACGAGGATGAGATCGTGGAGACCCAGGTCGTCAGCGGCATTGCCTACTCGAAGGACGAGGCCAAGGTGACCCTGCTCGGGATTGCCGATCGGCCGGGCGTCGCGGGGGCCATTTTCGGCCCGTTGGCCGATGCCAACATCAACGTCGACATGATCGTGCAGAACCTGTCGTCCGACGGCAAGAGCACGGACATGACCTTCACGGTGCTCCAGTCCGAGCTGCCGCGTGCGGTCGAGGTTCTGAAGGGCGCCCGCGAGGCGATCGGCAATTTTGAGTTGGTCAGCTCGGGTGACGTCGTGAAGGTGTCGGTCATCGGCATCGGCATGCGCAGCCACGCGGGCGTTGCCGCGCAGATGTTCAAGGCACTGGCCAGCAAGGGCATCAATATACTCGCGATCACCACTTCCGAGATCAAGATCAGCGTTCTGATCGACGCGGCTTACGCCGAGCTGGCCGTCCGCACGTTGCACTCGCTCTACGGACTGGATGCCGAGTGACCGGCAGTCCGCCGCGGCCGGGGGCCGCGGCTTCGGTCCCATGGACCGGCTGGTGACGGGCATCTCCCGGCGGCTGCGGAGTTCTGAAGCCGCCCCATCCTCTGCAGGCTCGTTCGGACCATGCCAAAGAGACCAATCGAGGATGCCCATCTGGCTTCGACGGAGCCGACGCTCCGTCTGATTCTGCGTCGTCTCCGCGAGACGATGGCCGAGACGTCCGACGGCCAGCGCCGCCTCGACAAGATCGTGCGCCTTGTGTCGAGCCTGATGGTGGCCGAGGTGTGTTCGATCTATCTGCGCCGCCAGGACCAGTCGCTCGAGTTGTTCGCGACCGAGGGCCTGAACGCCTCGGCCGTCCACAACACCTTCATGAAGCGCGGCGAGGGCCTTGTCGGCCGCTGCGCCGAGCTGGCGCTTCCGGTCAACGAGCCTGACGCCCAGTCGCACCCGGCCTTCTCCTATCGCCCCGAGACGGGCGAGGAGATCTATCACTCGTTCCTCGCGGTGCCGATCCTGCGCGGCGGCGAGGTGTTGGGCGTCCTGACCGTCCAGAACAAGACCCCCCGCCACTACTCCGACGACGACGTCGAGGCCGTCCAGACGACGGCCATGGTGCTGGCCGAGCATCTGGTGTCGGGGGTCGTGCCGTCACTGGCGTCTGGCGGCGCGGCGCG
>JBGSJD010000185.1:0-2480 GCA_041742195.1 Hyphomicrobiaceae bacterium | reverse complement strand
ATCCACCGTGATGTAGGCGTTCGTCGCCGCCCCGAGCGGCCGCCAGAGGACGTCGCTGACGAGGTCGGCGAACCGCCGTCCCGCCGCCCGCTCGATGATCCAGCCGAGCAGATCCGTGCACGGCGACACGTAGTTGAACGCCCCGCCATGCGGCCCCTGCCGGTCGGTGAGCGTCGTCAGGAAGCTGCGCAGGTCCGTCGCCGTTTCGCCGGGCGCGAGGGGGTTCCAGTTCGTCGATTTCCGGTAGGCGATGATCGGCCCGCCGGTCGCGAGATAGTCTTCGTCGAACGCGAGGCCCGACCGCATGTCGAGCAGATGCCGCACCGTCGCGCCCTCGAAGGCGCTGCCCTTGAGCTCCGGCACGTAATGCTCCGCCGCCCGGTCCGGCTCGAGCCGCCCCTGGCCGGCGAGCACGCCCGCGACGAGACCGAGGATCGACTTCGACACCGACATCAGGATGTGCGGTGTGCCGCGCGTCATGCCGTTCGCGTAGTGCTCGAAGACCGTGCGCCCCTGATGCACGACGACGAGCGCGTCGGTCGCCGTCGCCGCGCAAAACGCCTCGAGCCCGATGGCCGTTCCCTGGCCACTATCGATCGCCAGCCCGTCGAGGCTGTCGGATGCGACCGGCGGCAGTCGCCACAGATCGTCCGGATCGCACGGGATGTCGGCCGACGGCACGATTTCGCGGACGTGCTGGAAGCCCCAGCGGTTGAACGGGCTCTGTCGCCAGTTGGCGAGTGTCACCTGGGCCTCGGGCCGGGGCGGAAACGTATCCATGAGATCGGTCACGCGGCGGTGTTCCTTGGATCGCGGGGGACGGTGTCGGGCGGGATCAGCACGTCGCGCCGCCATCGACGGTGAGGTGCGCGCCGGTCACGAACGAGGCTTCGTCCGAGAGCAGGAACAGCGCCGCGCTGGCCACTTCGTGCGCCTGTCCCGGTCGCCCCATCGGCGTCTGGTAGGCGCGCTTCTTGACCAGCTCTTCCTTGTCCATGCCGAGCGTCGCCTGCTGATCGGGCCGCGCCACGAACACGCGCAGCATCGGCGTGTCGATCGGCCCGGGACAGATCGCGTTCACGCGGATGCCTTCCTTCGCGTACCGCTTGGCGAGCCCACGCACGAGGCCGACCACGCCGTGCTTCACCGCCGAGTAGACCGGGCTGAACTGCGATCCCGAGATGCCCGATGTCGACGCCGTGAACAGGAGTGCCCCGCCGCCGCGGGCGCGCATTTCCGGAATGGCTGCCTCTGTTGTGACCAGGACGGTCCTCAGATTGAGCGCGACGGCGTTGTCCCACTCGGCGAGATCGAGCCCCTCGAACGCGGCCGGCCCGGGATGCCCCACGTGATTCCAGACGAAATCGAGCCCGCCGAACGCGCGCGCCGTGTCGCCGACGATGCGACGGGACTCCGCGTCGTTCCCGAGATCGGCGACGATCCCCTGCGCCTTGCCGCCGGCCCGACGGATCTCGTCCACGACCGCGGCCACGCCCGCTTCGTCGATGTCGACGACGCCCACTGCCGCGCCTTCCTGCGCGAAACGGAGAGCGCCGGCCCGACCCATTCCGGATGCGCCCGCCGTGACGAGCCCGATCTTGTCCCTCATCCGCATGTTGCCGTCTCCCGTGTGCGTTTCCGGGCTAAGCGAGCCACAGGCGCTGCGCGCGTGCAAGCCGTGTCGAACGGACGCGATGGTGCACCACTTGTTAACGACTTGCTGGGAGTCTCCCTGAACCACACATTTGACGCATTGGACCACTACCTCGACGCTCCTGATCTAGGACGTGGCGGCGGTCGTTCCCCCAGTTCGGTTCACCTGCAGGCAGTCGGGAGGCAAGCGTCATGCCGTTGCGTTCGGAGTCATGCCGATCCGCCGCCCGTTACGTTGCTTCACTCGCTGTCGGGGTGGCCTTGTTTGCGCCCGCTGCCAGGGCCGAGCCGTGGCCGAGCCAGGTCGAGGCCACCTACAAGATCGTCTTCAATGGCTTCGACGTCGGACGCTTCACGTTTCGCGCCGATGTCGCCGGCTCGAGCTACACCGTGAACGGCGACGCGCGCTTGTCGGCGTTGCTCGGCGCCTTCCGGTGGCAGGGCGCGACCCGGTCGTCGGGCCGGCTCGCCGGCTCCAACCCGAGCCCGGCCGGTTACACGTTCGATTTCGAGGGCACGAGCAAGAAGGGTTCGATCAAGCTCGGCTTCGCCAACGGCAAGGTGACGTCGGTGACGAATCTGCCTGTGGCCCCACCTGAGCCTGACGTGGTCCCCGTCCGCGCCCAGCATCTGAGCGGCGTCTTCGATCCCCTGAGCGCAGTGCTCGTGCTGAGCCGCACGACGGCTAGCAATCCCTGCGGCCGCCGCCTGCCGGTGTTCGATGGCAAGCAGCGGTTCGATCTGACGTTCAGCTACCTCCGCCAGGAGGCCGTCGCCGAGACGCGGCCGAGCGGCCAGCCCGGCGTCGCCATCGTCTGCCGCGTCCG
>JBGSJD010000184.1:0-2232 GCA_041742195.1 Hyphomicrobiaceae bacterium | reverse complement strand
GGGGACCGCGGCGACCGTTGCCGCCCACCTTGCGGCCGCCGGCCTCCCGACCCGGATCGCGGATATCTCGGGGCCTGATCGCCCGACCGCCGACGAGCTGCTTCGCCTGATGAGCCAGGACAAGAAGGTCAAGGCCGGGCGCATGACGTTCATACTCGTCCGCGGCATCGGCGAGGCATTCATCACCCGCGAAGTCGAGATGGCGCCGCTCCGTGCGTTCCTCGAAGCGGAAATCGGCTTGAGATGAGCGAGCGCGCCCACCGCGCGCTGGCAACCATTGGATAGGGTGCGATGTTCGAGATCTGGTTGACGCTCGGCGCGGTTGTGCTGCTGCTCGTCCTGTCGGCGTTCTTCAGTGGCAGCGAAACGGCACTGACGGCGGTGAGCCGGGCGCGGATGCACGCGCTGGAGCAGGAAGGCAATGCCCGAGCCCGGCAGGTCAACGCACTGCTCGGCGCACCCGAACGCATCATCGGCACGGTGCTGATCGGCAACAATCTGGTCAACATCCTCGCCTCGGCGCTGACGACCAGTCTCTTGATCAGCATCTTCGGCGAGGTCGGCGTCGTCTACGCCACGTTCGCCCTGACGATCATCGTCGTCATCTTCTCGGAAGTGCTGCCGAAGACCTATGCCCTGGCCTTCCCGGACCGGATCGCCCTGCTTGTGGCGCCGATCATGCACGTGCTCATTGCGGTGTTCCGGCCCTTCACGTTCGCGATCCATGCCGTGGTGCAGATCGTCCTGAAGCTCACACCCACCCGGAAGGACGATCAGGCCGACATCCTGGCCCACCACGACGAGATCCGCGGCACCATCGCCCTCGGCGAGCAGGGCGGCGCGG
Source organism: Hyphomicrobiaceae bacterium (assembly GCA_041742195.1). Lineage (GTDB taxonomy): Bacteria > Pseudomonadota > Alphaproteobacteria > Rhizobiales > Hyphomicrobiaceae. The sequence goes on along the minus strand of JBGSJD010000184.1, from coordinate 1,388 downwards.
TGGAGAAGTCCGATGCCGAGATGCTTGGCGGCATCCTCGACCTGCGCGATCTCCAGGTGCTCGACGTCATGGTCCATCGCACCAAGATGGACACCATCAACGCCGACGATCCCCCGGAGCGCATCGTCGATCAGGTGATGAAGGCCCAGTTCTCGCGCCTTCCCGTCTGGCGTGAGCAGCCCGAGAACATCGTTGGCGTGCTGCACACCAAGGACCTGCTCACGGCGCTCTCGGCGCTCGGTTGGGACATCACCCGCCTCGATTTCCGCTCGATCATTGCCGCGCCCTGGTTCGTCCCGGATACCTCGAGCCTGCACGAGCAGTTGCGCCAGTTCCTCGCCCGCAAGACTCAGCTCGCCCTCGTCGTCGACGAATACGGCGAGGTGCAGGGCCTCGTCACGCTCGAGGACATCCTCGAAACGATCGTCGGCCAGATCATGGACGAGCACGATACCGAGCCGGTCCTCAGGGCTCAGGCCGATGGCTCGGTCACGGTCGAGGGCACGATGGCCATCCGCGACCTGAACCGCGCCATGGACTGGGACCTCCCCGACGAGGAGGCGACCACCATCGCCGGCCTGGTCATGCACGAAGCACAGATGATCCCCGAGATCGGCCAGGCCTTCACGTTCCACGGCTACCGGTTCGAGGTCATCCGCAAGCAGCGGAACCGCGTGACCGGCGTCCGTGTGCGCCCGCTCGCCCCGCCCGAAGCCTCCAGCCAGGCCTGAGTTGCCGGCCAGACCTGAGATTCCGGCCAGACCTGAGATTCCGGGTTGCCATGCGCTCTGCCGCAGACCCGGACGAGCGACTTCACGAACTCGTCATAGCGAGACGTATAGTTCCCTATTTACACATCAATGAACGTCGTTTAGAAATGTCTTCATGAACAGCGGCAACGGGCCACGCCGACACGGACCGCCCGAGACACCGCCCAACCCGAGCTCATGAAGGATCACGACCATGAAAGCCCTCCTCGCCATCGCCCTCGCCGTCGGTCTTCTCGGCACGGCCGCCGAAGCCGGTCAGCGCTCCCACGGTCATGGCTACGGCCATGGCGGCCACGGTCACCACGCTCACCGCAGCCATCACGGCCACCACGCTCATCGCCACGTTTACGGCCATGGTCACGTCCAACACGGCTACGGCCACAACGCTCATCGCGGTCACGTTCAGACCTACGGTCATCAGATTCATCGCCACGTGCCGAGCTACGTCTACGTCCCGACCCACCGCCCGGCGCACGTCTACGTCCCGGCCCATCGCCCGGTCCACGTTCCGACCTACGGCTACGGTCATCGCCATGTCGGACCTGTCACGGTGATCAGCCCGGCCCACCGCCGCGTCGTGGTTGGCGCTCCGGCAGCCGCAGTCGCCGCCGCTCCGCT
>JBGSJD010000183.1:0-6459 GCA_041742195.1 Hyphomicrobiaceae bacterium | reverse complement strand
CTCGCGCCGCTCCGCGATATCGTCCCGCATTATGTCCGGCCACCGGACGCCAAACCCCAGATCGGCAAATCCCTCGCGAGGTCAGCATGAGTGCTCAGGGTGACGGCAATTCGAATGGCCCTGCGCCGGGCATCGACTGGCGGCGCGTCAGTTTGTTGTGGGCGGTCCAAGGCCACGCGGCCGACATGGCGGCGCTGCACGCGACGATGTTCGATCAGCCCTGGGACGAGGCGGCGTTCACCGCGCTGCTGGCGCATCCCGGCTCGGTAGCGCTCGTCGCCTCGGCCGGCCATCCGATGGTCGTGGGAGGCTTTGCCCTGGCTCAGGTGGCCGCCGACGAGGCGGAAATCCTGACCATCGGCATCGCCGAGACGTGGCGACGCCATGGCTTGGGCTCACGCCTCCTCGATGCCCTGAAACGGGCGGCCGAGCGCGCTGGCGCCCGCTCGCTGTTCCTTGAGGTTGCAGCCTCGAACACGGCCGCTCTCGCGCTCTATACGAAGCACGGATTTGCAGAGTCCGGCCGCCGCAAGGGCTACTACGCCCGCACCGAGGGACCAGCCGAGGACGCCATCGTCATGCGCTGCCCGCTGGGCGGATGACGCGCCGGCCAGCCTCTGTGGTCGGGACCGGTTCACCGACTGTCCACAATCGGTCTTGTGGGCGCGATTGGTTCAAATATGGTGCCTTTCAAGCGTGGCCATGTTGCGCGCGGTTTGGCTGAGCCCGCATGGGCATGAGCAGAGTGTTGGGGAGGTTGACGACATGACGATGCACGTTGGGCGCTGGGTTGGCGCCGCAGTTCTGGCCGCGGGCTTGGCCCTGTCGGCGGCGGTTTCGGCCGACGCCAAGGAGTTGCGCGTCGCGCTGTCCGCCGAGCCGTCCGCGATGGACCCCCATTTCCATAACCTCACGCCGAACAACGCGCTGAACCGCCACGTCTTCGATCGCCTCATTCATTTCGACGCCAATCAGAAGCCCGTGCCGGGGCTGGCCGAGAGCTGGCGCACGGTCGACGAAAAGACCTGGGAGCTGAAGCTCCGCAAGGGCGTCGTCTGGCACGATGGCTCGCCCTTCACCGCCGATGACGTGCTCTTCACGATGGAGCGCGCGCCGAACGTCGAGAACAGCCCGGGCAGCTTCAATATTTACATCAAGGGCAAGACCTTCTCGAAGGTGGACGACCACACGGTGCGCGTCGCCACGGCGGCGCCCTATCCGCTGATGCCGAACGATCTGACCACGATCGCCATCATCTCGAAGAAGCACGGCACGAACGCCAAGACCGAGGATTACAACTCTGGCAAGGCCGCCATCGGCACTGGACCCTACAAGCTCGTCGAGTTCGTGAAGGGCGACCGTTACGTGCTCGAGCGCAACGAGGCGTACTGGGGCCCGAAGCCGGTCTGGACCAAGGTCACCATCCGGCCCATCAAGGCGGGCCCGGCGCGCGTCGCGGCCCTGCTCGCCGGTGACGTGGACCTGATCGAGGAAGTCCCGACCACCGACATCGCCAAGCTGAAGACGGATAGCCGTGTTGCGCTGGCCCAGGGCCTGTCGAACCGCGTCATCTACTTCCACATGGACCACTGGCGCGACGAGACGCCCTTCATCACCGCGAAGGACGGCTCGAAGATCAAGAATCCGCTGAAAGACGTTCGCGTCCGCCGGGCGCTGTCGATGGCCATCAACCGCGACGCGATCGTGGACCGCCTCATGGAAGGTGCGGCCGTCAAGGCTTCGCAGTTCCTGGCCGACGAGTTCTTCGGCACCTCGAAGACCCTGAAGCCCATGCCGCACGATGCAGCCGGCGCGAAGAAGCTGCTGGCCGAAGCCGGCTTCCCGAACGGCTTCAAGATGACGCTGCACGGCCCCAACGGCCGTTACACCAACGATGCCCGCATTGCCGAGGCCGTGGCCCAGATGTTCACCCGGGTCGGCGTCGAGACGTCGGTCGAGACGATGCCCGGCGCCGTCTTCTTCCGTCGCGCTTCGACCGGCGCCAACGGAGAGCCCGAGTTCAGCTTCATCCTGGTCGGTTGGGGCTCGGGCACGGGTGAGGTGTCCTCGCCGCTGAAGTCGCTCGTCGCGACCTACGACAAGTCGAAGGGCACGGGCGCCGCCAACCGCGGTCGCTTCTCCAATCCCGAGCTCGACAAGCTGATCGCCGAAGGTCTCGCGACCATCGACGACGCCAAGCGTCAGGCCGTCTTCGCCAAGGCCAGTGAGGTAGCGATTCAGGAGGTGGCGATCATCCCGTCGCACTATCAGTTCAACACCTGGGGCACGCGCAAGGGCCTCAAGTACGAGCCCCGGACGGACGAGAACACGCTGGCCATGAGCGTGTCCGAGTAGGCCTCACCGGCCGCCAACGGGTCCGCCAGGGCCGCGTGCTGCGTCGTCGCCTCCTCGAAGAGGCGGCGGCGTGATGATGGCTCCGACAGGATGTCTCCATGACCGCGTTCATCATCCGGCGCCTGATGCAGAGTGTCGGCGTCGCCCTCGCCATGTCGCTGATCGTCTTCATCGGCATGCACATCGTCGGCGACCCGATCTACATCCTCGTCGATCCTCAATCGGATCAGGCCGAGATCGATGCCACCATCCGGCGTCTCGGTCTCGATCGGCCGCTCTGGGAGCAGTACCTGCTGTTTCTCAAGGGCGCGGTCACCGGCAATCTCGGCAACAGCTTCGTGCACGGCACATCGGCGCTTCCCCTCATTCTGGAGCGCATGCCGGCCACGCTTGAACTCGCGTTCGCCTCGCTCATCCTGGCGATCGTGATCGGTATTCCACTGGGCCTCTATGCGGGTCTTTATCCCGAGACGTTCGCCTCGCGCACGATCATGGCCACCTCCATTCTGGGCTTCTCGCTGCCGACCTTCTGGGTCGGCATCATGATGATCATGGTCTTCGCCGTCATGCTGGGCTGGCTGCCGTCCACGGGGCGCGGTCCGACGGCGACCTATCTCGGCATGACGTCGAGCCTGTTCACGGCGGAGGGGTGGCGCTACGTGCTGCTGCCGGCTCTCAATCTCGCGCTCCTCAAGGTGTCGCTGGTCATTCGCTTGACGAAGTCGGGCACCAGTGAGGCCATCCATCAGGACTACATCAAGTTCGCGCGCGCCAAGGGCCTGTCGCGGAGCCGCATCGTCGGCGTCCATCTCCTGAAGAACATCCTGATCCCGGTCGTTACCGTGCTCGGCCTCGAGTTCGGCAACCAGATCGCGTTCGCTGTCGTCACCGAAACCATTTTCGCCTGGCCCGGCATGGGCCGGCTCCTGATCTCGTCGATCCAGTCACTCGACCGGCCGGTGATCGTGGCCTACCTCATCATCACGGTGCTCATGTTCATCGTCATCAACCTCGTGGTCGACATCCTCTATTCGTTGCTCGATCCGCGCGTTCGGCTCGGAGAGAAATCGGCATGAGCGTCATCGAACCGACCGATCCCCTGGGGCGCCTCGAACCCAAGGCCCCGCCAGCCGCCGAGACGCCGTTCCAGCGCTTCGTATCGGACTACTTCGACAACTGGATCGCCGCCGCCGCGCTGACGCTGCTGCTCGTGCTGATCGCGCTGGCGCTGGCGGCGCCGTGGATCGTGCCCCAGAACCCCTACGATCTGGCGCAGATCGACATTCTGGATTCGCGCCTTCCCCCCGGCACGCCGAGTTCGACCGGGACCTTCACGCACTGGCTAGGAACAGATGGCGCCGGCCGCGATCTGGTGTCCGGCATCTTCTACGGCCTGCGCATTTCTCTTTTCGTCGGCGTCTCGTCGGGGCTCATCGCCATGGCGCTCGGCGCCGCCGTCGGGCTCGCCGCGACCTATGCCGGCGGCCGGATCGAGACGCTGGTCATGCGCATCGTCGATCTGCAGCTCTCGTTTCCCGCCATTCTCGTGGCGCTGATGCTGATTTCCGTTCTCGGCAAAGGCGTCGACAAGATCGTCATCGCGCTCGTCACGGTCCAGTGGGCCTATTACGCCCGCACGGTCCGTGGTTCGGCGCTTGTCGAGGGCCGCAAGGACTATGTCGCGGCGGCCCGCTGCCTTGGCCTGTCGAATGCCCGCATCGTCTTTCGCCACATCCTGCCGAACTGCCTGCCCCCGTTGATCGTCGTGGCGACCGTGCAGACCGCGCACGCCATTTCTCTCGAGGCGACGCTGTCGTTCCTCGGCGTGGGCCTGCCCCAGACCGAGCCCTCCCTCGGCGTGCTGATCTCGAACGGCTTCGAATACATGCTGTCCGGAAAATACTGGATCAGCTTCTTCCCCGGCATCGCGCTGCTCTTGACCATCGTCTCGATCAACCTCGTCGGCGATCACCTGCGCGACGTGCTCAATCCGAGGCTCAGCCGATGACGACCGACGCGTTGCCAGCCGGGCCGACGCTCGCCGTCGAGGGCCTCGCCACCCACTTCTTCACCAAGGCCGGCGTGGTCAAGGCCGTCGACGACGTCTCGTTCACGGTCTCGTCGGGCGAGGTGCTCGGCATCGTCGGCGAGTCGGGCTCCGGCAAATCGATCACCGGCTTCTCGATCCTCGGCCTCATCGACCAGCCGGGACGCATCGTCTCGGGCGCCATTCGCTTCAAGGGTCGCGATCTCCGCGGCCTCTCCGAACCCGAGATGCAGGCACTCCGGGGAGATCGCATTGCGATGATCTTCCAGGACCCCATGATGACGCTGAACCCGGTGCTCCGCATCGACACCCAGATGATCGAGACGGTACAGGCGCATCGCAGCGTCGGCCGCGCCGAAGCCCTCGAACTCTCGAGGCAGGCGCTCGATCAGGTCGGCATCCCGGCGCCCGAGCGCCGCTTGAAGGCCTATCCGCACGAACTCTCCGGCGGCATGCGCCAGCGCGTTGCGATCGCGATCGCCTTTCTCAACAAGCCGGATCTCATCATCGCCGACGAGCCGACCACGGCCCTCGACGTCACTATTCAGGCGCAGATCCTGTTCGAGGCCCAGAAGCTTTGCCGCTCCACCGGCACGGCGCTGATCTGGATCACGCACGACCTCGCTGTCGTCGCCGCTCTCGCGGATCGGATTGCGGTCATGTACGCCGGCCGCATCGTCGAGACGGGGACGACCGACGACGTCATCGATCGCCCGTTGCACCCTTACACGCGCGGCCTCATCGGCTCCGTGCCGAGCCATGCCGGCCGTGGCGGACGCCTGACCCAGATCCCCGGCATGACGCCGTCGTTGATCGATCTGCCGGCCGGTTGTGCATTCCGCGACCGCTGCACCGTGCCGATCGATGCGTGCGGGATCGCGCCGGGCGTCACCAGCCCGCGCGCTGGTCGCCACGTGCGCTGCCATAACCCACAGTTTGCGGACGTCGCGCCATGACCACGTCGCCCCTGATCGCGGTGGAGGGCGTCTCGCGCCGCTTCACGAAGTCGCTCGACTTTGCGGGCCGGATCGCGGCGAAGCTCGGCTCCGACTTGCGCGAGGAGACGGTACACGCCGTCGACGGCGTCGATTTGGCCATCATGCCCGGTGAGGTCGTCGGTCTCGTGGGGGAGTCGGGCTGCGGTAAATCCACGCTCGGCCGCATGATCGCCGGCATCCTCTCGCCGAGCGATGGCCGCATCGTCTTCAAGGGCAAGGATCGCGCGACCCTGAAGGGCGCCGAGGCGCAGGCGGCGCGACTTGCGGTTCAGATGATCTTCCAGGACCCGTTTGCTTCGCTCAACCCGCGCTTCTCGATCGAATCCATCGTCGGCGAGGCGCCGCTGGTGCATGGCCTTGTCGATCGCGCCGCGATGCCCGCCTACGTCGACGACACGCTGCGCCGCGTCGGCCTCGATCCGGGCCTGAAGCGCCGCTATCCGCACCAGTTCTCGGGCGGCCAGAGGAGCCGCATCAACATCGCGCGGGCCTTGGCGGTCCAGCCGGAATTCCTCGTCTGCGACGAGGCCATCGCCGCTCTCGACGTGTCGATCCAGGCGCAGGTCATCAATCTGTTCATGGACCTCCGCCGCGACCTCGACCTGACGTACCTGTTCATCAGTCACGATCTGGGCGTCGTGAAGCACATCTCGGACCGCGTCGTGATCATGTATCTCGGCCGCATCGTCGAGATGGCGCCGGCCGAGGAGTTGTTCGCCAAGCCCAATCACCCCTACGCCGTCGCCCTGCTGGCGGAGGTGCCGCGCCTCGATCACCGCAAGCGCGTCTTTGCGCCCGTGAAGGGCGAGATCCCGTCGCCGATCGATCCGCCGCCCGGTTGTCATTTCCATCCGCGCTGTCCGCACGCCACCGAGCGCTGCCGCGTCGAGGTGCCGAAACTGCGCGAGATTGCCCCGGGCCGGCACGCGGCCTGCCACCTGAACGACGCCACGTAGCGGCCGGCTCAGCGCAGGCCCGCGAGCATCCAGAGGCCGGCGATCATCAGGAGCGACATTAGCGTCGAGATGTTGATCCGGACGTCGCCGGGTTGCCGCCGTC
>JBGSJD010000182.1:0-4181 GCA_041742195.1 Hyphomicrobiaceae bacterium | reverse complement strand
GAGGGGTGGTTCAATCTCGGCAAGGTCATGGGGCTGAAGTTCCGCTGGCCGGGGCAGGAGGCGGCCGGGACGACGGCCGAGACGACCGGGGAGGCCGTGCCGGCTTCGTCAATCGAGGGCGATGCGGCCGACGTCAAGACTGCACCCCGGGTGGAAGCGACGCTGCCGATCCGTGGCGTGCGCAACGACGTCCCCGTCTCGTTCGAGGAGGGCGGGGCCGTGCCGGGGGACCGGATCGTCGGCGTACTCGTTCCTGGCCAGGGCGTCCGCATCTTCCAGATCCACTCGCCGCGGCTCAAGGACTTCGAGCACGAGCGGTGGATCGACGTCGCTTGGGACGTCGACAGCGAACGCAGCGAGCGGTTTCCGGCAAAGATCATCGTCACGGCCCTCAACGAGCCTGGTACGCTCGCCCAGATCGCTCAGGTGATCGGCGAGGACGACGGCAACATCGACAATCTGAGGATGATCCGGCGCGGCATCGACTTCACGGAGATGCTGATCGAGGTCGAAGTGTGGAATCTCGGCCACCTCAACCGGATAATCAATGGCCTGAAGGCGAAGACGGTCGTCAGTCAGGTCGAACGGAGTTTTGATTAAGGCAATATTGAGGTATGGGCTGTTCAGTGACGCTTGGGGTGCGTGCGTCGAGGGGACTATCCACACATGCTTTTCAGCCGCCGGGAGGCCGAGCCGTGGGGCATTCGGCTGCGCGTGGCCTTATGGCCCAGGCGTAGCTGGAGCCGCTCGTTCCGCTACATGGTGCATCGCTTCGTGCGGCTGCGCGAGAACCCGCACGCGCTGGCCCTCGGCCTCGCCATCGGTGTGTTCGTCGCCTTCCAGCCCATTCTCGGGTTCCAGATGCTGCTTGCAGGGGCTCTGGCGTGGATGCTCGGGGCCAGCATCGCGGCGGCCCTGATCGGAACGTTCGTCGGCTGCCCGCTCACGTGGCCGCTGATGTGGCTCGCCAGCTATCATCTGGGGGCGCTTCTGCTCGGATACCCCCATGCCGTGACCGTGGGCGATCTTTGGGCTGCGCTGTCAGGCCTCGGGGCGATCGCCGATACGGCGGATGCGGTCGGGGACACGGCGGCCGACCTGGCGCGCCAGGTGTTCTATCCGCTCGCCACGGGAGCGTTGCCGCTCGGACTGCTGGCGGCGGGCGCGATGTACCTTATAGTGCGGCGAGGATTGGAACTCAGGCGTCGCCCGGTGTCGCCCTCCGCAGGCTGATGGCGGCGGCGGCAGGGGCTTGCGCATCAGGAGCAGGCCGATGACGGCGCGCAAGCTGCGATTAGGGGTCAACATCGACCATGCCGCGACGGTTCGGAACGCGCGGGGGGGGCAGCATCCCGATCCGGTGCGGGCCGCGCAACTCGCGATCGCGGCCGGCGCGGACGGTATCACCGCGCATCTCCGCGAGGATCGGCGGCACATCCGCGACGACGATATCCGGCGTCTCAAGCGCGAATTGACACGTCCACTCAATTTCGAGATGGCGGCAACGCGCGAGATGGAGGAGATCGCGCTCGAGGTGGTGCCGCATGCCTGCTGTCTCGTGCCAGAGAAGCGGGAGGAGCGGACGACCGAGGGCGGGCTCGACGTCGTGCGGGGGGCAGCGGAGCTGACATGGCTCACGGGCCGGCTCAAGGGGGCAGGCATCCGGGTGTCGCTCTTCATCGAACCGGACGCGGTCGCGATCGAGGCGTCGGCGCGCATCGGTGCCGACATCGTGGAACTGCATACCGGGCGCTATTGCGAACTCGCTCTCGAGAACGATCGCGCGGGCGTTGCCCGTGAGGTGGCGCGCATCGCGGCTGCGGCAAGCCTCGCCCACCAGAAGGGTCTCGAGGTGCATGCCGGCCATGGCCTGACGTTCGCGACGGTCGGTGCGGTCGCGCGCATGCCGGAGATGGTGGAGCTCAACATCGGCCATTTCCTGATCGGGGAGGCGATCTTCTCGGGTCTCGACAGCGCGGTGCGCGAGATGCGCCGGCTCATGGACGAGGCGCGGCCGATCGCAGGCGCCCATGGAGGCCGTGCGTGATCCTCGGTATCGGCAACGACGTCATCGACATCCGCCGGATCGAGGAGACGCTCGCGCGCTTCGGAGACCGCTTCGTCGCGCGCGTGTTCACGGAGACCGAACGGCGGAAGTCCGACCGGCGACGCAACCGGGCGGCCTCCTATGCCAAACGGTTCGCGGCCAAGGAGGCGTGTTCCAAGGCTTTGGGTACCGGGCTCAGGAATGGCGTCTTCTGGCGCGACATGGGTGTCGTCAATCTGCCGTCCGGTCGGCCAACGCTCGTCCTGACCGGGGGGGCGGCAAAAATTCTCGCCGAGTTGACGCCGCCCGGGCATGTCGCGCGTATCGACCTCACGATCACCGACGACTTCCCGACCGCGCAGGCCATCGTCATCATCTCGGCGCTGCCGACGAAGGTGGATCCGCGATAATGCCTTGCGCTCCGGCTTCCAAGGAGCCGGCAATTGCACGGGCGGGTGAAACATTCTAAACAGCCAAGGGACACGGGACCCGGCCGTCGGGGGGCGGCCCGCCAGCATCGGAAAGCTGCATGAAATCGAATTCCGGCTCGGACAAGGGGAAGCTGGCGAAGCAAGAGGGATGGGGGGAGGTCGGAAAGATCTTCCTGCATGCGCTGATCATCGCGTTCTTCGTGCGCGTGTTCTTCTATCAGCCGTTCAACATCCCTTCGGGATCGATGCAGTCGACGCTGCTGATCGGCGACTATCTGTTCGTGTCCAAGCTCTCCTACGGCTACAGCCGCTACACATTCCCGTTTGCGCCCAACCTGTTCTCGGGCCGCATCCTGGCGAGCGAGCCGAAGCGCGGCGACGTCGTGGTGTTCAAGCTGCCGCGTGACAACTCGACCGACTACATCAAGCGGGTGATCGGGCTGCCGGGCGACGAGATCGTGCTGCGCGGCGGCGTCGTCTTCATCAACGGCAAGGAAGTGCCTCGGCGGCGGGTCTCCGATTTCGTTCAGATCGACGAGGATGGTCGGGAACGACGGACACCGCGTTATGAAGAAACGCTGCCCGAGGGCGTGAAGTACCTGGTCGTCGATCAACGGCCAGATGGCGATTTCGACAACGTCGGACCCTACAAGGTGCCGCCCGGCAATTATTTCATGATGGGCGACAACCGCGACAACTCGACGGACAGCCGGGTGCCCAAGCATCGCTGGGGCGTCGGCTTCGTGCCGTTCGAGAACCTGGTCGGCCGCGCCGACATCATCTTCTTCTCGGCGGCCGTCGACGAACCCGGCCGTTTCCAGATCACCAGCCCCTGGACCTGGCCGTTCGACGTCAGGTGGTCGCGGATCTTCAACCTCGTGCGTTGAAGACCGAGTGGCCTGCTGTTGGTGGTGGTCAATGGGCCGCCAACTGACTTAGTCTGCCTGTGGCCGCAGCGTCACTGTCGGGCAGGCTTGGGACCAGCGTCGCCACGTGCCGGTCGGCATCCCCGTGTTCGGGGTGGTGGGGCTGGCTGCCGGGGTTCGGGAGATCTGGCTTGAAACGGCGCAACTTCAAAGGTCTAGAGACCGCACTCGGCTACAAATTCAAGAACAAGACGCTGCTCGATCAGGCGCTGACGCACGCGTCGATGCGCACCGACCAGAACAAGGGCGAGGATAACGAGCGGCTTGAATTCCTGGGCGACCGCGTTCTCGGGCTGGTGGTGGCGGAGTTGCTGCTGGAGACCGACCCGGCGGCGACCGAGGGCGATCTGGCGCGACGCTTCAACCGGATGGTGCGGAAGGAGACGTGCGCGGAGGTGGCGCGGCGCCTCGATCTCGGGCCGCTGCTGATCGTCTCCGTGTCCGAAGGCGAAAGCGGGGGACGGGAGAAAGCGACGATCCTCGCCGACGCCATGGAGGCGGTGCTGGCCGCGATCTTCCTGCAAAGCGGCTATCTGGCGGTGCGGGACGTCGTGCGGCGATTGTGGGCGCTGCATCTCGACGGGATGCCGGAAACGGTTGCCGACGCCAAGTCTATGCTGCAGGAATGGGCCCAGGGACAGGGTCTGGCGCTGCCGAAGTACGTCGAGGTGGCGCGCGAAGGCCCGGACCACGCCCCGCAGTTCACCACCGAGGTGCGGATCGACGGCCGAAAGCCCGCCCGAGGCGCGGGCGCCAACAAGCGGACCGCCGAGCAGG
>JBGSJD010000181.1:0-1552 GCA_041742195.1 Hyphomicrobiaceae bacterium | reverse complement strand
GATGCCCTGGCGTCGGTATCGGCTGTCATGGAGGAGGCGGTGGAACGTTCGGCCGACAGCCATCGTGCGATGCCTTCGGGCGCCGAGGTCGTGGATCTGGCAGCGGCGGGTCGCCGTCGTCGCAACGGGGCGCCGCTGCTGGCGCTTCTCGTTGCGGTGACGTCGCTCGGCGCCTTTGCCGGTCTGGCTACGAGCGCGACCGTGGCGGACGCCCACCCGGTCTCGCCGGCCGTTGTCGCATCGACGCCCCGCTGACCACCGTTCCCCTGAAACGCGAAAGGCCGCCCCCGGTTCGATCCGGGGACGGCCTTTGTCAGTCTGGGCGCGAGCCCCGCAAAGTCTGGATCAGGCGGCCGACTTCATCAGCTTGCGCTCGATCAGCGCTTCCGCGATCTGGATCGCATTGAGCGCGGCGCCCTTCCGCAGGTTGTCCGACACGATCCACATGGCGAGACCGTTCTCCACCGTCGCATCCTCGCGGATACGGCTGATGTAGGTGGCGTCCTCGCCGGTGGCTTCGATCGGCGTCACGTAGCCACCCGGCTCGCGCTTGTCGACGACGAGGCACCCGGGCGCCTCGCGCAGGATGGACCGGGCGTTCTCCGGCGTGATCGGGTTCTCGAACTCGACGTTGACCGCCTCGCAGTGGCTGACGAAGACCGGCACCCGGACGCAGGTCGCCGTAACCTTGATTTTCGGGTCCATGATCTTCTTCGTCTCGGCCATCATCTTCCATTCCTCTTTCGTGTAGCCGTCCTCCATGAAGACGTCGATTTGAGGAATGCAGTTGAAGGCGATCTCCTTCTGGAACTTCTTCGGTGCGAGTTCCTGTCCGGGCACGTACTTGCCCTTGGTCTGCGTCCAAAGCTCGTCCATGCCCTCCTTGCCGGCGCCCGAAACCGACTGGTAGGTCGCGACGACGATGCGCTTGATCGTGGCCTCGTCGTGCAGCGGCTTCAGCGCCACCACCATCTGCGCCGTCGAGCAGTTCGGATTGGCGATGATGTTCTTGCGGTTGTTCCGGGCCATGTAGGCGTCGAGCACGTGGCCGTTCACTTCCGGCACGACCAGCGGCACGTCGACGTCGTAGCGCCACGCCGAGGAATTATCGATGACGATGGCGCCCTTGGAGCCGATGTGCGGGCTCCACTCCTTGGACACGGTTCCGCCGGCCGACATCAGACAGAAGTCGACCTTGGAGAAATCGAACTGCTCGAGGTCCTGGCATTTGAGCGTTCGGTCGCCGTACGAGACCTCGACGCCGACCGAACGGCGTGACGCGATGGCATGGACCTCGTCGGCGGGAAATTTCCGCTCGGCGAGAATGCTCAACATCTCTCGGCCCACGTTGCCGGTGGCGCCCACGATTGCGACCTTGTAGCCCATCCTTCTGCCTTTCACGTTCGCGGCCGGGAACCGATGCCGCTGAGCGCTGAGATAAGCGCATTGCCATTGTGTCGCAAGGACGAACCGGTCGCGTCGCGGACAGGCCGCGGTCGCGGGGTGGCCGTCGGGCCGCGGCCGTGCGGACCGACCCGCCCGTCAGGAGCTC
>JBGSJD010000180.1:0-10222 GCA_041742195.1 Hyphomicrobiaceae bacterium | reverse complement strand
GAAACGGTCCGCGCGGCCTTTTCCGGCCCGGCGAGCTACACCGATCTCAACCCCGACTTCGCGTCCTCCGGCGTCACGTTCGAGCCCGGCGACGTCATCCTCCAGCGCGGCATGGCCCATAACAGCGCCGCCATCGCCCGCATCGGCGACGTCGATTCCCAGTTCAGCCACGTCGCCATGGTGGCACGCGACCCGGGCGGCGAACTCGTCGTCGTCGAAGCCGTGATCGAGGACGGCTCCGTCGTCGTGCCGCTGCAGCAGGCTCTCGAACACGGCATCGGCCGCGCCATCCTGTTCCGCCACCGCAATCGCGCGCTCGCCGAAGCCGCCGCCGACCTCATCCGCAACGACGTGCTGCGCGCCGACGGCACCATCGCGCCCCGCATGCTCTACGACTTCTCGATGGAGCTACCAGTCTACGACCAGCTCTTCTGCGCCAAGCTTGTCCGTCTCGCCTACGCCATGGCCTCCGACGGCCGCTTCGTCATCCCGACCTACCCGACGCTGCTCGCCATGCGAAACCGCGACTTCATCAGCCGCATCGGCGTCACCGCCATGGAGACCTTCGCCCCGGCGGACATGGAACTCGAGACCGATTTCGACATCGTCGCCGAATGGCGCGACTACCGCGTGTCCTCCGAGTTGCGCCTGAAGGACATGATCATGACCAAACTCTTCGAATGGATGGAGGTGCAGGGCTATCGCTTCCGCCCCAACTTCGGCATACACGTCGCGAGCCACCTTGGCTGGCTGTCGGCGCGGCTGCCGGCCTCGCTCCAGCGCATGGCGACGCGGTTCACCGGTGCACGCGTCCCCCCCAACATGACGACCAGCGCCATCGGCGCCGTCGCCATGCTTCATGCGACCGGTGAAAAGCTCTATGCGCGCCTGAAGGAGCTCGAGGACAAGTCCATTCGCGACACCGGCCGCCAGCTGCACCCGCGCCAGGTGCTCCAGCACCTCGAAGCCATGCGCGGCGAGATGGGCCGGAAGATCGGCTACCTGGTCGAGGGCGACTGACGGCCCCGCCGCATCTCAGGTCCGCGCCTTCCACATGCCGCCGAGCCGCGCCTTGAGGTCGACGTTGGTCCCGCTCCCGGTCGACACAGTGTCCTGCCGTCGACGCACGGGCCACGTCGCCGCCTCGAACCGGTCGAGCATCGCCGGCGGAATGAAACGGGTCCGCGACGCATAGAGATGCCGGTCGCCGTTCCGCGCCTGCTGATGCACGTAGAACTTCTGCGGCACCAGCAGGTCCAGCGTGTCCTTGGCCCGCGTCATGGCCACATAGAGAAGCCGCCGCTCCTCCTCGATGTCCTCGCTACGCCCGGTCGCCATGTCCGAAGGAATGCACCCGTCGACCGCATTGAGAACGTAGACTGCCGTCCACTCCTGCCCCTTCGCCGAATGAATCGTCGACAGGATCAGATAGTCCTCGTCGAGCAGCGGCGGCCCCGCCTCGTCACTGGTGGCCTCGGGCGGATCGAGGGCGAGTTCAGTCAGGAACTGCTCGCGCGACCGGTACTGCCCGCCGATCGCGACGAGCTGGTCGATATCACCGGCCCGTACCTGGGCATCCGGATAGCGCGCCTCGAAATGCGGATGGAACCACTCCCGGACGCGCTCGAGTTCGCCCGGCCATGCGGCCGCACTCCCGCTGAGGTCCTGCAGCAGGTCGATGAAGGCGGGCCACGCCTCGAGCGCGGCGGCAGGAGGCCGGTAAATGGCGAGCGCCGCGAACGGATGCGGCCCGTCCGTGATGCGATCGAACGCGCGTGCTGCCGTCTGCGGTCCGATCCCCGGCAACAGCTGGAGCACGCGGAACGCAACCACCTTGTCCCTGGGATTACTCGCCCAGCGCAGCACCGAGACGATATCCTTGACGTGCGCCGCCTCCAGAAACCTGAGCCCGCCGAACTTGACGAACGGGATGTTCCGGCGCGCGAGTTCCAGCTCCACGAGGCTGCTGTGATGCGAAGTCCGGAACAGCACGGCCTGCTGCTTGAGCGCCACGCCTTCCTCACGCAGCGCCAGCACGCGATCTGCCACGTACACCGCCTGCTGGATGTCGTCCGGCACCGTGACGAGCCGCGGCTTCTGCGCCGAGACCCGCTCCGAGACGAGGTCCTTCGTGAACCTCTCGCGCGCCATCGCGATCACGGCATTGGACGCCGCCAGGATCGGCTGCGTCGAGCGATAGCTCTGGGTCAAGGTGACCACCGCCGCCGGCGGCGTGAACTGCTGCGGCAGGTCGAGGATGTTGCGCACCGTCGCGGCCCTGAAACCATAGATCGCCTGCGCATCGTCCCCGACGGCAGTCAGTCCGCAGCCGTCCGGTTTCAGGCCGAGCAGGATCGTCGCCTGCAGCGGATTGGTGTCCTGATACTCGTCCACGAGCACATGATCGAACCGGAGGCGCACATCCTCGGCCACGCCCTCGGCCCGCATCATTTCGGCCCAGTAGAGCAGGAGATCGTCGTAATCGAGCACGTTCTGGCTCTGCTTGGCGGCGACATAGCCGTCGAACAGCCCCCTCAGCGCCTCCTCGTGCTGGCTACACCAAGGAAAATGGCGCTCGAGCACCTGTCCGAGCGGCAAGCCCGAATTGACCGCGTGCGAGTAAATGGTGAGACACGTCGCCTTCTGCGGAAACCGCGTCGCCTTGTCGGAGAGGCCGAGATCGTGGCGCACCAGATTGAGGAGGTCTGCCGCGTCCGCCCGATCGTGGATCGTGAAGCCCTCGTTGAGCCCGATCCGCCGGGCGTAGATGCGCAGCAGCCGCGCCCCAATGCCATGGAACGTCCCGGACCACGTCACGGGCCGCGCATCCGCGGGCACCATGCGCATGACGCGCCGTGCCATCTCGCTCGCCGCCCGTCGCGAGAACGTCAACAGCAGGATGCGGCCGGGATCGGCCCCCTTGACGACGAGATGCGCCACCCGGCTCGCGAGCGTCGTCGTCTTGCCCGATCCAGCCCCGGCGATCACGAGAAGAGGCCCGGCGCCCGACGCGTCACCGTCACGGATGCCATGCTCGACGGCCTGTCGCTGGGCCGCGTTCAGTCCCTCGAGATGCTTCAAAGGTGCCTCCGCGACCGTATCAGCGACGCGCTTCGCCATCACCCGACCACGATTCGGGGACGCACGAAAACGCCTCCGTCAAGGTCCTGCCGCGCTCGTGTTCCGGCGCCGACATTTGCTTCCCTTCGCGGCTTGGTCGAGAGCAAATGTCGGCGCCAAAGGAACACCAGCAACTGATCGTTTCTAGTGTAGCTTTGCCTCTGACGTTTGGTGACGAGGTTGACCGCAGCCGGGTACCAAACGTCAGAAGCGCTACACTAGGGCACCATCGCAGGGCTGTCGGGCCCGAGATAGGCGGTCGCATCGATCTCCACCAGGAAATCGGTGCTCCCGAGGCCCGCGACGATGCACGACACCCGATGCGGCGGCTCCTCGACGAAGTTGGCGAAATACACCTCGTTCATCGGCTGCCAGTCCTCTCGCCGCGTGACATAGACCGTACACTTCACCACATCCCGCATGGTCCCGCCTGCGGTCTCGACCAGCGCCCGGATGTTGTCTAGGCACTGTTGCGTCTGCGCCTTTACGTCCGGCGCGATGGACCCGTCCGGTGCCACTCCGACGCAGCAGACGAACATGAAGCCACCGGCCACCGTCGCCTGCGCGAACGGCAGCGATCCCTTGTGCACCTTGTCCGTCTCGATGATCCGCTTCGGCACGCGTTCCTCCCGCCGTCCCCGGCTTGCCTTCCGACTGGCCCGACCATATGTCGTGAAGGCAAAGAGAAACAGCGAAGATCTGAGGCAGGCATGCCGCGTGTTCGAGCAACGGAGGGCTTGCCGCGCATGGCTTTTTCCTGACTCCAAGGGGAAATATTACTGAGTTCCCGACCAACGATCACAATGCTACCCGGGACCGCCCCATGACCGAGAAGAAGAAGGACGTCCTTCAGCCCGTCGACGACGAAGCCCGCCGGCAGGCCAAGACCCTCGTCCGCACGGCGCGTCATGCAGCGCTCGCAACGATCGATCCGCTCGACGGCTCACCGACCGCGAGCCGCGTCAGCCTCGCCACCGCCATGGACGGCTCGCCGGTCTTCCTCATCTCGCGGCTTTCCGGCCACTTCACCAACCTCGAGGCCGATGACCGCTGCTCGCTCCTCGTCGGTGAGCCCGGCAAGGGCGACCCGCTCGCCCACCCGCGCATGACCCTGATCGGCCGCGCCGTGAAGCTGCAGCCCGGCGAAACCCGCGACCGGCTGAAGGCTCGCTACCTGATGCGCCACCCGAAGGCGTCGCTCTATGTCGACTTCCCCGACTTCGCGTTCTGGCGGTTCACGCCGCTCCGCGTGTCGTTGAATGGCGGCTTCGGGCGGGCCTTCGCACCGACGCCCGCCGACGTGCTGACATCGATGCAGGGCTTCGAGGCGCTCGAGGAAAGCGAGGCCGGCGCCGTCGAACACATGAATGCCGACCACGCCGAAGCCGTCCAGCGGTATGCCCTCGCGGCCGGCCGGTCGGCGGCGCGCTGGCAGGTGGCCTGCATCGATCCGGAAGGACTCGACCTCGTGGCCGGCGACGACGTGGCCCGCATCTGGTTCGACCCGCCGCTCGCCACGCCGGCCGATCTTCGTCCCGCACTGGTTGCGATGGCGAAGCGCTGACGAGCAGTCCGCTTCTGCAGTCACCTCGCGCTGCCGCCGATATCCAATTGACCCCGAGCAACTGGATGGCGACAGTTTCGGCCATCATCTTGTCCTGGGTGACAGGAGTGGCGATGGCGGAGGTCGTATTCCAGGCACGCGGTCTCACCAAGGTCTACAGGACCGGGGCCGTCGAAGTGCGCGCTCTCGACGGCCTGGACCTCGATCTCTTTGCGGGTGAACTCGTGGTTCTGCTCGGGCCATCAGGCTCCGGCAAGTCCACCCTCCTCAACATCCTCGGCGGCCTCGATCGGGCGACGGACGGGCTCTGCCGCTTTCGCGACATCGATCTCGTCCGGCTGGACGATCGGGGCCTGACCGAATTCCGCCGCCGCTACGTCGGCTTCGTCTTTCAGTTCTACAATCTCATCCCCTCGCTCACGGCGCGCGAGAACGTGGCGCTGGTCACCGAGATCTCCGAACACCCGATGCGGCCGGAGGAAGCCCTCGATCTGGTCGGCCTCAGCGCACGCGCCGATCATTTCCCCGCCGAACTGTCCGGCGGCGAGCAGCAGCGCGTGGCCATCGCCCGCGCCATCGCCAAGCGCCCGGACGTCCTGTTGTGCGACGAGCCGACCGGCGCCCTCGACAGCCACACCGGCATTCGCGTGCTGGAGGCGATCACCGCCGTCAATCGCGAGCTCGGCACCACGACGGCGATCATCACCCACAACGCGGCGATCAAGGACATCGCACATCGCTTCTGCCGGTTCGCTGACGGCCGCATCGTGGAGACGACCCGCAATCAGAAGCGTCTCGCACCCGCAGAGGTGAGCTGGTGACCGCCTCGGAGACATCGCCATGCTGAGCCTGCATGGCCTTCGCGCGCTCGACCGCAAGCTCGCGCGCGATCTGGTTCGCATCTGGCCCCAGGCGCTGGCGATCGCGCTCGTCCTGGCCTCCGGTGTCGCCACGCTGATCCTAGCCATCGGTGCCTACCGGTCGCTGGAGGAAACCCGCCGCCTCTACTATGCCGAATACGGTTTCGCCGATGTCTTCGCGTCCGCCACCCGCGCACCCGCTGCGCTCGAGAGCCGCATCGCGGAGTTGCCGGGCGTCGCCATCGCGGAAACGCGCATCACCCGTCATGCGATTCTTGATCTCGAAGGCGTGACCGAGCCGGTCACGGGCCTGTTGCAGTCGCTGCCGGATCGCGCGCGTGCCCTCCTTAATCGCCCGCACATCAGATTGGGCCGTCTGCCCGAGGCGGGCGCCGTCAGCGAGGTCGCGATCAATGTCGCCTTCGCCGAGGCCCACGGCCTGCGCATCGGCGATGGCTTCGACGCGATCCTGAATGGCAAGAAACGACGCCTGACCATCGTCGGCGCTGTTCTGTCCCCGGAGCACATCTACGCGATCGGCCCTGGCGACTTGATGCCCGATTACCGGCGCTTTGCCATACTCTGGATGTCGCGCGCGACGCTTGAATCCGTGTTCGACCTCGATGGCGCGTTCGACGCCGTCAGCCTGAAGCTCGAGCCGGGCGCCCGCGAAGCCGAAGTGATCGCCCGCGTCGACCAGTTGCTCGCGCGCTACGGCGGGACCGGCGCTTACGGCCGGACCGATCAGATCAGTCATGCTTTCCTGGATGCCGAATTGAAGCAGCTCGCGGCCCTGGCGCGCATCATTCCGCCGGTGTTCCTTCTGGTTTCGGCGTTTCTCCTCAACATGACGCTGTTGCGCCTGATTGCCCTCGAGCGCGAGCAGATCGGGCTCATCAAGGCGCTCGGCTATTCGAATGTCGCCATAGCCGCCCACTATCTGAAACTGGTCGCCGTCATCACGGTGGTCGGGATCGCCATCGGCTTCGCGCTCGGAACGCTCTTCGGCCAGAGCCTGACGCGTCTCTATGGCAAGTTTTTCCAGTTTCCGTTTCTCGTCTTCGAGCAGGACGGCGACCTCTATGTCGTGGCGGCGGCCCTCTCGATCGCCGCCGCTCTCGCCGGTGCGCTGCGCGCGATCTACACGGCCCTGGCGCTTCCGCCCGCCGTCGCCATGAGCCCACCCGCTCCCCAGCGCTACGCCCACCTCCCCGGCGAAACGAGCGCGCTTGCTGCGCATCTCTCACAGATGACGGTCATGTCGCTGCGCAACATGGTGCGCTTTCCCTTGCGGTCGGCGATGACGGGGCTCGGCCTGTCCCTCTCCGTAAGCTTGCTGATCGTCTCGCTCTTCGCCTTCGATGCGGTCGAGGCCATGATCGACGCGACGTTCTTCGGCAGCCAGCGCCAGGACGCGACCCTCAATTTCCGCGACGAGCAGTCCGCACGCATCACGGCGGACGTCGCGCATCTGCCCGGCATCCTTCGCGTCGAGCCGTTCCGCCATGTCGCAGCCCGCATCCGCAGCGGCCAGACGGCGCGACGCCTCACGCTGACCGGCCGCCCCGGCGACGCCCTGCTGACCCGTCAGCTGGATCTCGCGCTCGCACCGGTGGACGTGCCGGAGACGGGCCTTCTCATCAACCGCCGACTGGCCGAGGTCCTCGGCGTGAAGCGGGGCTCATTGGTCGATGTCGAAATTCTCGATGGCCGCCGCGGTACGCGATCGGTGCGCGTCACGGATGTGATCGAATCCTACATCGGCCTCGTCGCCCTGATGCGCATGGATCAGTTGAACAGGCTCCTCGAGGAAGGCCCCGTCGTCAGCGGCGTCCATATCGCCTACGATCGAGACCGCGAAGCCGCGCTCTTTCGGGAGATAAAAGCCACGCCGCGCATCGTATCGATCGAGCAGCAGCGTCGCGCCTTGAGCCGGTTTCGCGCCACTCTGGCCGAGAACATCGATATGATGACCTCGATCTACATCAGCCTCGCCGTGGTCGTGGCGTTCGGCGTGGTCTACAACAGCACCCGCATCCAGCTGTCGGAGCGCGCCCGCGATCTGGCGAGCCTCCGCGTTCTGGGCTTCCACCGGCGCGAGGTCTCCCGCGTCCTCTTCACGGAGTTGGTGGTGCTGGCGCTGGTGGCTCAGCCCCTTGGATGGTTCATCGGCCATTGGCTCGCCTGGCTGACCGTCCAGAGCTTCTCGAGCGACCTCTACACGACGCCGTTCGTCATCAATACCGCCACCTATGCCAAGGCCAGTCTCGTCACGATCGCCGCCACGGCGGCATCGGCGCTGACGGTACACCAGCGCATCGCGGCGCTGGACCTCGTTGCCGTTCTGAAGACCAGGGAGTGAACGCGATGCCGACGTCCGAGCCGTCGAGTCCGCCCGCGCTGAGCGCCAGCGTCCGCCGCCCCTGGCTCACCGTGGGTGCGGTTGCCGGTCTGGTGGCTCTCGGCACCTGGGCACTCTGGCCCGTAGCGGTCAAGGTCGATGCGGCCACGATACAGAGAGGTCCGATGACCGTCGCCATCGAGGAGGAGGGCAAGACGCGCATCAAGGATGTCTTCGTCGTCTCGGCCCCGCAGTCCGGCATCGTGCTGCGCTCGCCTCTCCTCGCTGGCGATCCCGTCGTGAAGGGGAAGACGCTCGTCGCCCTCCTGCAGCCGGCGCAACCGCCATTCCTCGATGTCAGGACGCGCATGGAGCTGATCGCCTCCGTGAAGGCGGCCGAAGCGGCGGTGCGCCTCGCCGACGCCGAACTCGATCAGGCTCGCGCCGACCGCCGCTTCGCCGACGCCGAAGCCGCGCGCGCCCGCTCCCTTTTCGAATCGAAGACGGCGTCCGAGAAAATCATGGAGCAGGCCGAGCATCAGGCGGCCGTCGCCAAGGCCGCCGTCGAGAAGGCCGAGGCCAATATCGCCGTGAAGCGCCGCCAGCTCGAGAGCGTGCAGGCCCGCCTCCTGGATCCTCAGGACGAGACCATCGGTGGCGTCGTCGAGGGGGCCTGTTGTGTGGAGGTCCACGCGCCGGTCACGGGTCGTGTGCTCCGCGTGCACCAGACGAGCGAACAGGTCGTCCCGGCCGGGACGCCGCTGGCCGAAATCGGCGATCCGAAAGCCATCGAGGTCGTCGTCGAACTGTTATCGACCGACGCCGTCAAGATTCCCGACAAGGCACCCGTCGAGATCATCGGCTGGGGCGGGGCGGAAACGTTGGCTGGCGTCGTTTCGCGGATCGAGACGGCAGGCTTCACCAAGGTCTCGGCTCTCGGAATCGAGGAGCAGCGGGTCCGTGTCGTCATCGCGCTCGACGAGGCGAGCATCGCGCGCCATCGCTTGGGGCACGAGTATCGCGTCGTCGCCAGGATCGCAGTCTGGCGGTCGAATGCGGCCCTGCAGGTTCCGATCGGCGCGCTGTTCCGTCACGACGGAAATTGGGCGCTCTACCGCATCGACGGCGACCGCGCCCGCCGCACCATACTCCGGCTGGGGCAGCGCAATCGCGACACGGCGGAGGTCCTGGACGGCCTCAAGAGCGGCGACCGTGTCATCCTCTACCCGAGTGATCGCGTGACGGATGGCGGGCGCGTTGCCGTGCGAGCGGAACCCGGTCGTTGATCGATCGGAATGCCGCGCGCAAGCTTTGCGTGATCGTCAGCGCAAGCTGATCTTGTTGCGGCTGGCGAATGCCCAAGTCGGCTGCGATCATTGGCAGGGCGGAAATCCGTTGAACTGGACCACGCCCCAGCCATAGCTGTCGTCCCGGCCGGGTGCACCGAGGTCGCGCGCCGTTGCCGCGAGCTTCTCCTGGATCCGGGATGGGTCCGCGCTCGCCAGGGCTTGCGCATAGGCAGCGGTCACGAAAGGCGCGGCAAACGACGTTCCATCGACCTTCCGCACGCTCCCATTGGCCCCCGCGACGACAAGGCCGACGCCGGGTGCCGCGAATGCAATGTGCCGCCCGCGAGCCGAAAGCCGGGAGGGGCGGAGCCGAGTGTCGACGGCCGCAACCGCGACAACACCATCGTACCGAGCCGGGTAGCCGAGCTTGTTGCCACCGTCAGGCCGCCCTGCCGCCGCGACTACGATCACGCCCTTCGCGAGGGTCGCCTCGATCGCGGCTTTCATGACGTCGTTATCGGGGCCGGTCAGGCTCATGTTGATGAGACGGACGTTGGCGCCTGCCAGCCAGTCGAGCGAGCGGACGAGGTCGAAGGTATCGGCAGCGCTCCGTGCGCCCTCGCTGTGGAACGCGTCCGCTGCGAGGATCCGCGCACCGTTCGCGAGACCGACAACGGGGGAACCTGGCAGCCCAGCGAGCAAACTGACCACGCCGGTTCCGTGGTCGGCGTCGGACGCGAGCCGATCCGGGCTCCGTGTCGTCCGGGTCGTGACGAGCGCCCCCGCGAGGCTCGGATGTGCGACATCGACAGCGGTATCGATGACGCCGATGGAGACGCCCGCCGTGCACCGTCCGGACGCAGGCGTCCAGGCCGTGAGATCGAAGGCCTCGCACCGATCTCCGCAGGGGCGCCCCGCCGCGCGATACGTCGTGAAGCGCGAGCGGCGGTAGACGTCGTTTCGAGCCGCGACGATTCCGGGGTCGAGCGCGCGTACTTGTCCCAATGCTCGCCTCTCCGACGTCGAGCGGGGCACGGCCAGCCGCACG
>JBGSJD010000179.1:0-2233 GCA_041742195.1 Hyphomicrobiaceae bacterium | reverse complement strand
GCGCCGCTGAGGTGGCCCCGCACCGTGGAACGGCGGCCGCTGCTCAGGCCGTGGCCGCCGCTTCCGGGACATCCGTGACGGAGCCGGCGAAGCGCTCGAGGCCCTGTGGCACAGGCCCTCCGCACGCCCAGTCCAGAAGCTCGATCGTGTGCACGACGGGTATCGGCGTGCCGAGCTGGATCTGGGAGATGCAACCGAGGTTGCCGGCGGCGATGATGTCCGGCCTCACACTCTCGATGTTGTCCACCTTGCGCTGGCGAAGCTGGCCGGCGAGGTCCGGTTGCAGGATATTGTAGACCCCCGCCGAGCCGCAGCAGATGTGGCTCTCAGGAATGTCGAGCACGGTGAAGCCGGCATTCCGCAGGAGTGTTTTCGGCGCTTCGGTGATGCGCTGGCCGTGCTGCATCGAGCACGCCGAATGGTAGGCGATCCGGAGGCTGGACCAGCGGTTCGGTGCGCCGAAGTCGAAGCTCGACAGGAATTCGGTGACGTCCTTGGCGAGCGCCGAGATCTCGGCGGCCCGTCGCGCGTGTCCGGGATGCGCCTTCAGAAGATGCCCGTAGTCCTTGATCATCGTCCCGCAGCCTGACGCATTGACGATGATGGCGTCGACCGGCGCCCGGCTCATGGCCTTGACCCAGGCGTCGACGTTGGCCTTGGCCTGCTCGATGGCGGCGGCTTCCTTGCCCATGTGATGGACGAGCGCGCCGCAACAGCCCGCGCCCGCCGCCACCTCGACGTCGACCCCGCGCCTGGCGAGGAGGCGGATCGTGGCGTCGTTGATCTCCGGGCGAAGCACCTGTTGCGCGCAGCCGGCGAGCAGGATCACCCGCTTCCGCCGCTCGTCGGTCGGCATCGCGGTTCCGGGGCCGGCGTATTGCCCCGCCGCGATCTTGCGCTTCGGTGCCAGATCAAGCATGGCCTGGATCTGCGGCAGGCCGAGGCGTGCGAGCAGCGGCGCGAACGGACGCCCCAGCGGCGCAAGCGCCAAAGCTTTCCGGAAACGGTCTGGATAGGGGATAAGGCTCGCCAGCATCCAGCGGATCATGCGGTCGGGAAGGCTCCGCCGCCCGGTCTCCTCGATATGGGCGCGCGCCAGGTCGACGAGGTGCATGTAGTCGACGCCCGACGGACACGTCGTCATGCACGAGAGGCACGACAGGCAGCGGTCGACGTGATGCTGGACCTCGGGGCTGGCCGGCGCCTCCCGCTCGAACATGTCCTTCATCAGGTAGATGCGACCGCGCGGGCTGTCGCGCTCGTCGCCGAGGAGGACGTAGGTCGAGCACGTGGCCGTACATAGCCCGCAGTGCACGCACCGTCTGAGGATGCTTTCGGCCTCCGCGAGACGCGGATTGTCGAGAGCCTGCGGCCTGAAGTTGGTCTGCATGGGGTCTGTCCAGGTCTAGCTAGCTCGCCGCGTACATGCGCCCGCGATTGAGGATGCCGGCGGGATCGAACACCGTCTTGAGGCGCGACGTGATGCGCGCGACGCCCGGCTCCAGCGGATGGAACACGTCGATCGAGCCACGCACGGCCGCATCCGCGCGAATGAGCGTGGCATGTCCGCCGTGGCTCGCCATGACGCGCCGGATATCGGCGGCGCCCGCGTCCGACGTCGGCAGCACCTCCGCCCAGACGAGACCGCCACCCCAATCGTACCACGCATGGCACGTCATGAAGCTGGTGATCGCCCGGACGACCTTGGGCCCGTTTTGTGGTGACGTCGAGATCCGCCAGAGCGGCGCGGTCGTGCCCTGGAGGACCGAGAGCATGCGCAACTCGTGCCAGAGCGCGGTGGAACTTTCGGTGCCGAGCACATGCACGTCGCCGAACAGTTTGAGATCCTGTTTCAGCCGCTCGCACCGATAGGCGACCGAGGGCGAGAAGTTCTCGATGCGAATGGCCGTGACCGAGCTGTGCTCGTCCTTGAGGCCCTGATGCCAGAGCCGCCCGGCGAGTTCCTTCTGGAGATGCACCGCGCCCGACACTTCGTAGGGCGAGCCGAGCGCCGTCGTCAGCGCCTCGATGGCGATGGCGTCGTCGAGGCCGAGCAGGATCAGCGTGGCGACGTCCTCGGGGCGCGGCATCACCTTGAACGTGACCTCGCACAGCACCCCGAGCGTTCCCCAGCTTCCCGCGAGCGTCCGCGCCAGATCGAGGCCGGTGACGTTCTTCATCACGCGCCCGCCGGACCGGAACGCCGTGCCCGCGCCCGAGATCGCCGTGACGC
>JBGSJD010000178.1:0-1805 GCA_041742195.1 Hyphomicrobiaceae bacterium | reverse complement strand
GGCCGGCGCACCGAGCCGTGATCCGCCACCAGCGCCCCGCTCCGCCTCGAGACCCAGGAAATGGGCGACCGCCGCGCACCGGTCCGCCGCCGTCACCGAAGTGCGGGTCAATCCGGCCATCTCCCGCGCGATGAGGCCAGTGTCCATCTGCCCATGCCGGACGCTGTCGAGTTCGACGAGGCGCTTCAGAAACACGCCGTTGCTGGGAATGCCGACCACAAACGTCCGGCCAAGCTCGCGCGCGAGATGCGACAGCGCGGCGTTGCGGGTTGGCCCATGCGCGATGAGCTTGGCGATCATGCTGTCGTAGAATGGCGAAATGCTGTCGCCAGCCCTGACGCCGATCTCGAGCCGGTCGATCCCGTGCGGCGTCCGCATCTCCTCGATCCGTCCGACACTCGGCAGGAAATCCCGCGCCGGATCCTCGGCGCAAAGCCGTGCCTCGACGGCATGCCCGCTCATCCTGATGTCGGACTGGCCGAGAGGCAGTTTCTCGCCCGCCGCCACCCGCAACTGCCACTCGACGAGATCGAGCCCGGTAATCTCCTCGGTGACGGGATGCTCGACCTGCAGCCGCGTATTCATCTCGATGAAATACCACTTGGCGTCACCACCGAGACTGCCGCCCTCGACGAGGAATTCCACTGTCCCGGCGCCTTCGTAGCCGACGGCCTTGGCGAGCTTGACGGCGGCACCGCACATCTTTTCACGCAGCGCCTCGCTCATGCCGGGTGCGGGCGCCTCCTCGATCACCTTCTGGTTGCGCCGCTGCAGCGTGCAATCGCGCTCGAACATGTGGACGACGTTGCCGTGCGCGTCGCCGAACACCTGCACCTCGATATGTCGCGGACGCTCGACGACCTTCTCTATCAGCACGCGCGGATCGCCGAACGCCCCCTCGGCCTCGCGCTGCGCCGACGCCAGCAACTCTGCGAGTTCGGCCTCGGACGGCACGAGGCGCATGCCGCGCCCGCCACCGCCCGCGACAGCCTTGATCATGACGGGATAGCCGATCTTCTTCGCCTCGGCGGCGAGCGTGGCGACATCCTGCTTGCCGCCCTGGTATCCAGGCACCACAGGCACGCCGGCCTTGATCGCCACGTCCTTGGCGGCAGCCTTGCCGCCGAGCGCCCGCATCGCGTCCGCACTCGGCCCGATGAACTTGAGACCGGCCTTGCTTGCGGCCTCCGCGAAATCAGCGTTTTCGGCGAGGAACCCATAACCGGGGTGGATGGCCTCGGCGCCGGTCGCCTTGGCCGCCGCGATGACCCGGTCGCCCCTGAGATAGCTATCGGTTGCCGGCGAAGGTCCGATATGGACGGCCTCGTCGGCTTCCCGGACGAAGAGCGAAGTTGCATCGGCGTCCGAATACACGGCCACCGTCGCGATGCCCATGCGCCGCGCCGTTCGGATGATGCGCCGGGCGATTTCGCCCCGATTGGCGATCAGGATCTTTCTCAGCATGCGAGTTCCGGATGTGGCCGTCGATGGGCCGGCAGTGTCCGCGATCCGGCTCCAATGTGCAAAGGGCAATCCCGCCAGCGCCCAAGCGGCAGGCCCTGAGCTTGATTCACAGAAATGACCGACGGTTTCCGCTAGTCTCCGCCGTTACAGCGCCATGCCCGACCGTAACGCGGCGGCAACGACCGGAGGCACCGACCTTGGCCAATATCTTGAAGAAACTGTTGGCCGTTGCGGTCTTCGGCGGGCTCGTCGCCGTCGTCGCCTACGCCATGGTCAAGCCCGAGCCCGTAAAGGAGGCGCGCGACAGTCCGCGCGGACGCGGCGGTGGCGGAGGCGGCGGC
>JBGSJD010000177.1:0-2871 GCA_041742195.1 Hyphomicrobiaceae bacterium | reverse complement strand
GCTGGCGGGCCGCCGCATCGCGGGCGTGCCGGGCCGTTCCGACCACCACCCAGATCAACGCCGCCATGCCGGCAAGCAACGCAGCATAAAGGCGAAACACGTCGCGCCAGCTCAGCACCTGCAGCAGTGTGAGCGTGAGCGGCCAGAAGATGGTGGAGGCAATCCCGCCCCAGAGCGTGATCTGGCTGATGCCGGACCGGGCGGCCACACCCGCGCGCTCGACCACGGCGGCGAATGCGATATCGTATTCCGTCACCTGCGAGAACAGCATGACGACGATCAGGGCGGCGCTGAACGTCCAGGCATCGAACGCGAACGTCATTGCGACAAGCGCAACGGCCCGCCCGAAGAGGCCAAGGACCATCAGCCGGGCACACCCCATCCGATCCGCGAGGCGCCCTGCATGCGCGGCGATCGCGGCATTGGCAAGGAGCGCCACGGAGAACGCCGCGAAGATGACGTCGACCCCGACGCCGAACTCGGCGGCGACCATCGGCGCGACCGTACCGATCGCATAGTACGTGACCCCGTAGACGACGAGCACGGTAAGACCGAGCGCGTTGACGTCCCGCTGTCGCGGACGGGGAGCGACGATGACGGCATCGTTCATGGCGAAGCCCGGGCTGCAGGGACGGTTGGGACGCGTGACGGACCGGGATGCATCGCCCCCGCTGGCATGAGGGCGGCACAATCGGAGGCGCGCATGGGCGGAGACAGCAAGCCTTCTCGGCGCTAAGTCTGGAAGGCCACGCACGCTCCCCGGAAAGCCGAGCGTCGCGAGGTAGGATCGGCGGATGAAGACGCTTCAAGATTTACTGAAATGATAGAGCCCGGTCAAGCAGTCGAGGTCCTCGCAGCACTGGCTCAGAGTTCGAGGCTCGCGATCGTTCGCCTGCTCGTGCGCGCCGGTCCGGACGGGCTCGCGGCCGGCGTGATCGCGGAAAACATCGGCATCACGCCATCGAACCTCACGTTCCACATGGCCACCCTCGAACGCGCCGGCCTCGTGGTCGCGACACGGGATGGCCGGCGCATTCGCTACACCTGTCAGTTCGAGCTGATCGAGGGACTCGCGGCGTTCCTCCTGGAGGACTGCTGCCGGGGCCTGGATAACCGCAACTGAGGCGGCCGCGCTCTCGACTTGCACGACACGTCCCCACCAGCAACCGCGCGGCCCGTCGCGCTCCGCCCTCCCCCCTTGCGTTCCCGGGCAACGGACGGGCCGGAGGCCCGTGCGGAGACCCGGGATCTTCCTCCAGATCGAGTGTGCTGGGCGTAGGCGGCTGGCGCATTGCGTGCCCGCGAGATGGGCGAAGGCCCCGGCTCTCGGCGCGATGCGCCTCGGCCGGGGACGCATATCATTGGTGCCCACCAGCAACCGCGCACTGTGGACCGCGCTTCAGTTGCCCACCAGCAACCGCGCGCGCCCTCGACAAAAAAGAGGGGGTTTGGGGGACACGTCCCCCAAACGGGTACGGGCCCGTGGCCCGTTCGCGCCAGCGGCGCGACCGCCTCAGGCGCCGACTGGAACCCGCCCGGCCCGGGACGTCATCAGTGGCTGTATCCGCGTCCCGAAGGTGTCGAGCCCAGCGAGAAAATCGTCGAACGTGAGCATGATGCCCTTGACCCCCGGCATCGAGGCCGCCTCGTCCATCATCCGCGCGACGTTGGCGTAGGACCCGACCAGCGTTCCCATGTTGAAATTGATCGGCGATGCGGAGCGCGTGATCTTGGCGGCCGTCGACGTCTCCGACATGTTGATGTCTTCGGCGGCCTTGCCCATGAGATGAGCGAGCGCGTCGCGATCGACACCTCTGTTGTAGAGGTCCCATCTGGCGAGCGCGGCCTCGTCGGTCTCGTCCGCGATGATCATGTAGAGCATGTAGGCCCCGACATCGCGGCCCGTCCTTTTCGCATGTTCGAGGACGCGTGCGGGTACCGCCGCAGCCTTCGTCGGCTCGTTCACACCTTCGCCGAGGCAGAAATTGAAATCGCAATACTGGGACGCGAATTCCATGCCGCGGTCCGATTGGCCTGCGGAAACGATCTTGATCGGGGCCTTGGGACGCGGGCTCAGGACACAATTGTCCATCTGGAAGTACTCGCCCTTGAGATCCGAGATGCCCGTTTCCCAGAGATCCCTGAGGATGCGCACGTATTCCGTACTGTAGTCGTACCGTTTGGCGAAGTGCTCGTCGCCCGGCCAGAGCCCCATCTGCGTGTACTCGATCTTGTGCCAGCCGGAGACGATGTTGACGCCGAACCGTCCTCCCGACACGTCGTCGATCGTCGCTGTCATGCGGGCGACCATGGCCGGCGGCAGCGTGAGCACGGCGGTCGACGCATAGAGCCTGATCCGGCTCGTCACGGGAGCGAGTGCCGCCATCAGCGTGAAGCTTTCGAGACCGTGGTCCCAGAACGCCGTCTTGCCGCCGAACCCGTGCAGCTTGATCATCGAGAGCGCGAAATCGAAGCCGTAGCTCTCGGCCTTCTGCACGACGGCCTTGTTGAGTTCGAAGCTCGGCATGTACTGCGGCGATGTTGCCGAGATGATCCAACCGTTGTTGTTGATCGGAATAAATACGCCGATATCCATGCAACAGCTCCCGTTTGCGTTGACCGCCACAACAAAAGGAGTGTGACGGCTCGCGCACAACTTGTCAGCCGCGCCGATCGTGCAAACTGCCTGCTTTGGCGCCGCTGCCCGCCAGTGTTCGCTCCCCGAAGCAGGATTCCGCGGCGACCCATCGGTTGCCCACTCCGCATCCGCGCGGCTTTCGTTCGCGCTTCGGATGCCCACCAGCAACCGCGCGAAAAAGGAGGGGGTTTGGGGGACACGTCCCCCAAACGGGTGCGGGCCCGTGGCCCGTT
>JBGSJD010000176.1:0-6658 GCA_041742195.1 Hyphomicrobiaceae bacterium | reverse complement strand
GCATTCTCGCGGACGGAACCAGCGCCGACCGGCAGCTGGCGATCTTCAGGGACGCCACGGCCCGAGGGCTGGCGCGGCCGAATGCGCTCGCCCAGGTCAAGGCCTGGATCCAGGAGGAGACGGTCGCAGGCTGCGAGAGCTAGATCGCCGCCCGCTCGTCCGTCCGGCCGGCGGTGCCTACTCGGCCGCCTCCTGCACCAGAAAACCGCCGGACTGGCGCGCCCAGAGTTCGGCGTAGAGGCCGTTCCTCGCGATGAGGTCGGTGTGGCTCCCCTCCTCCGCGATCCGGCCTTCGTCCATGATCACGAGGCGATCCATGGCGGCGATGGTCGAGAGGCGGTGGGCAATGGCGATCACGGTCTTGCCCTGCATCAGGTTGAAGAGCTGCTCCTGAATGGCGGCCTCGGCCTCCGAATCGAGCGCGCTCGTCGCCTCGTCGAGGATCAGGATCGGGGCGTCCTTCAGAAGGACCCGGGCAATGGCGATGCGCTGGCGCTGGCCGCCGGAGAGCTTCACGCCCCGCTCGCCCACATGCGCGTCGTAGCCGCGCCGCCCCTTCATGTCGGCGAGACCGACGATAAAATCGTGCGCCTCGGCCTTGCCGGCCGCGGCGGCCGCGAGTTCGGCGTCGGCGTCGGGACGTCCGTAGAGGATGTTGTGGCGGACCGAGCGGTGGAGCAGGGACGTATCCTGCGTCACCATGCCGATCTGGGCCCGGAGACTGTCCTGGGTCACGTGGCGAATGTCCTGGCCGTCGATCAGGATGCGGCCGCTCTCGAGGTCGTAGAAGCGCAAGAGCAGGTTCACCAGCGTCGACTTGCCCGCGCCCGAGCGGCCCACGAGGCCGACCTTCTCACCGGGCCTCACCGTCAGCGAGAGATCGCGCACGACGCGTGGGCGCAGCCGCGTTCCGGGCTCGTCCTGCTGCTCCGCCGTGACGCCGTAGTTGAAGCGGATCTGCTCGAAGCGGATCTCGCCCTTCGTCACGACGAGCGGCTTGGCGCCGGGCGCATCGACCACGGCATTGATCCGCGAGATGGTCTCGACGCCCTCCTGCACGATGCCGATGTTCTCGAAGATGCCGGCGACCGTGAACAGCACCCAGCCCGACATGTTGACGATCCGGATGACGAGCCCGGTTGCAAGCGCGATGGCGCCGATGGTGAGGAGGTTTCCCGTCCACAGCCACAGCGCGAGGCCGGTCACGGAGACCAGCAGCAGCCCGTTCATGGCGTAGAGGACGAGCTCGAGCCGGGTCAGCAGACGCAGCGAGGCCTGCCACTTTTCCATCTGTTCGGCGAGGCCGTCGCGGGCATAGCCGTCCTCGCGGTCGGCGTGGGCGAAGAGCTTCACGGTGAGAATGTTGGTGTAGCTGTCGACGATCCGCCCCATCAGCATGGAGCGGGCCTCGGAGGCTTCGGTCGAGGCGTGCTTGATGCGGGGCACGAAATGGACGATCGCGACGCCGTAGGCGACGAGCCAGGCGATCAGCGGCAACGTCAGCCGCCAGTCGGCCTGCCAGAAGAGGATCAGCGCGCCGCTCCAGTAGACGGCGACGTACCAGACGGCATCCACGACCTGCACCACGGATTCGCGCAAGGCCGGTCCCGTCTGCATCACCTTGTTGGCGACGCGACCCGCGAAGTCGTTCTGGAAGAACCCGATCGACTGGCGCAGGACGTAGCGGTGCGTCAGCCAGCGGATCCGCGTCGTGAACGGCCCCGAGATCATCTGGTTCTTGATCAGGTCGTGGAGCGTCGAGACGATCGGGCGGAGGACGAGCGCGACGAAGCCCATGCCGAGCAAGGTCCAGGCGTGATCCGCGAGGAACGTCTCAGGCGTCTTGGCGTCGCGCATCAGGTCCACCAGCGAACCGACGAAGGCGAACAGCGCCACCTCGATCAGCGAGCCTATGCAGCCGACCACGAGGAGGACGAGGAAAATCGGCCAGACCGGCTTCACGAAGTACCAGTAGAACGCCGACAGGGTCTCGGGCGGTCGTTCGGGCGGGTCGTCGGGAAACGCCGCGATGCGCGTCTCGAACCAGGTGAACCAACGGTGCATGGGCGGCCTCGAAGAACTGGTGGCGCCGGGTCGCAGCCACGGCGGACGGCGACCGGAAGATGCCGGTAACGCCAACGAAAGATCATTCCTGACTGGATCAGCGGCCGGTTATCGCCCAAAAATGGACGCCACGATGTCAGCAGCCCGTGCCGTCGCATGTCCATGCGCCCGCACGGCCTGCTTCTCACTAGCCCAGGACGCAGAGAGTTAACAATGATGGATACGGATCTCGAACGGCGCAAACAGCAGGCGAAAGCGTGGTTCGAGACGCTGCGCGATACCATCATCTGCCCAGCGTTCGAACGGCTCGAGGACGATCTGCCGGCCGGGGCAGCCTTCTCGGATCAGGCGCCGGGGCGGTTCGTCTTCACGCCCTGGGAGCGGTCCGACCACACGGGCAAGCCCGGCGGCGGCGGGCGGATGGCGATGATGGCGGGGCGCGTCTTCGAGAAGGTCGGCGTCCACACCTCGACCGTGCACGGCGAGTTCGCGCCGGAGTTCCGCAAGCAGATCCCGGGCGCCGAGGAGGACCCGCGCTTCTGGGCGTCCGGCGTCTCGCTCATCGCGCATCTGCACAACCCGCACGTGCCTGCCGTGCACATGAACACGCGCATGGTCGTGACATCCAAGTGCTGGTTCGGTGGCGGCGCGGACCTGACGCCGGTACTCGACGCGCGGCGCACGCAGGAGGACCCCGACAGCGTCGCCTTTCACGCGGCCATGCAGGCGGCGTGCGAAGGTTATCCGGCGCCCATCGACTACCCGCGCTACAAGGCGTGGTGCGACGACTACTTCTATCTGCCGCACCGCAAGGAGATGCGCGGCATCGGCGGCATCTTCTACGACTATCTGGCGCCGACCGAGGCCGAGGGCGGCCTGGACCTCGCCTTCCGGTTCACGCAGGGCGTGGGGCGGGCGTTTGCGGACATCTACCCGAAGCTCGTCCGCGCCAACTTCGCCAAGCCCTGGACCGAGGCCGAGCGCGAGGAACAGCTGGTCCGGCGCGGCCGCTATGTGGAGTTCAACCTGCTCTACGATCGCGGCACAGTGTTCGGCCTCAAGACGGGCGGCAACGTCACGTCGATCCTGTCGTCCATGCCGCCGGTGGTGAAATGGCCGTGAGGGGGCGGCGAGGGGCAGGGTTGGCCGTCGGCCTTCTTTGACGCCTCTTGCCCTTGCGTCCCCGGCCGGAGCGCGACCGCGCGGAGAGCCGGGGCCTTCAGCGCTTGTCGGGAACCGCATCTCGGCGCCGATGACGCCGCGGCTGCGGTCAGGCGCGAGCGCGGCTTGGCGTGCTGGCGGCGCGACGGAAAATTCCAACTGATCGTTACCAGGCACCGGACGCGGCGTCATGCTTTGGCGGACGTGGTGCGGGCCGACGATTTCGATTGGTGAGGACCGCGTCCACTCTCGACCGGTGAGGACCCCGGATGATCCCGCCGGGGCGCGAACTCCGGGGACGCAAGAGCATGGGGTAAGCCGGCGTCTTGTCTCGGAGGGGCCGCGAGTATGGATCGTTGGGTGTGCTGGCGGTGGTGAAGTGGACGTGACCCGAGAAGCGCCCGGGGGTGACTTGGTCACCGACGTGGCGCGTCGGCTCCTCTAGCGTACATCGGATCGGCGCCGAGAGAGCGCCGACGCATCGGACGGAGACCATCCCATGAGCACGACCATCGCCGGGGCGCCCGGGGCCGATGCCCACGTGCGGCTCGCGCATTTCCCCGTCGCCTTCTTCTCGACCGTCATGGGGCTCGCGGGCCTCGCCATCGCGTTGCTCAAGGCATCACATGTGCTCGGGCTCGCGGCCGTCATCCCGACAGCCGTGGCGGCCTTTGCGGCGCTGGTCTTCCTGACGACGGCGATCTTCTACGCGTTCAAGGCGGGCCGGCACTGGCATGCGGTGACGGAGGAGTTCAACCATCCGGTCAAGATCAACTTCTTTCCCACGATCTCGATCAGCCTGATCCTGTTCAGCATCCTCGCGCTCGAGCTTGCTCCCGCGCTGGCGGGGCCCTTGCTCGCCATCGGGGCCTCGCTGCATCTGGCGTTCACGCTGGCCGTGCTCAACTGGTGGTTCAACAAGCAGCACTACGAGACCGCGCACCTCAATCCGGCGTGGTTCATTCCGATCGTCGGCAACGTGCTGGTGCCCGTCTCCGCCGTCCGGCTCGGCCATGTGGAAGCCGCGTGGTTCTTCTTCTCCATCGGCATCGTCTTCTGGGGCGTTCTGTTCACGATCATCATCAATCGGGTCGTGTTCCACCATCCCCTGCCCGAGCGCCTGCGGCCGACCCTCTTCATCATGATCGCGCCGCCGGCAGTCGGATTCCTGTCGTGGGTCGCCCTGTCCGGGGGCATCGACGGCTTCGGGCGGGTGCTGTTCTATTTCGGCCTCTTCATCACCCTGTTTCTGGCGACGCAGGCGCTGCACCTCGCCCGGATCAGGTTCTTCCTGTCCTGGTGGGCCTACTCGTTCCCGCTCGCTGCGATCACCGTGGCCGCGTGGACCATGTACGAGCGGCTCGGCGGCGCGGTGTTTCTCGGTCTGTCGCTGGTGCTGCAGACGATCGTGATCGCGGTGGTCGTCGGGCTCGCGGCCCGGACCATGGTCGCCATCGTCCGGGGCGAGGTCTGCGTGCCGGAATAGGCGATGGCCGGCGCCGCGGATCGTCCGTCAGCCGCCGGGACCGTCCGTCATGAGGAGACTCATGAGCTCGTTCACGTTGAGCTTCAGATCCCGGATGGTGTCCTTGACGACGTCACCGATCGAGATGACGCCCACGACCTTGCCCTTGTCCACCACGGGCAGATGGCGGAAAGCGCGGGCGGACATCAGGACCATGCAGCCTTCGAGCGGATCGTCCGGCCTGACTGTCACCGGGTTGCTCGTCATGACCTGGCTTACCGGCGTCTGCTTCGCATCGAGCCCGGGCAACAGCACTTTGATGGCGCAGTCACCCTGGGTCACGATGCCGGCCAGCACGCCGTTGTCGATGACCAGCACCGCCCGCACCCGGTTGTCGCGCATCTGGCGCAAGGCTTCGACGACCATGTCGCTCGAACGAACATGGATCAGGGGACCACTCTTCTGGGCCAGAGCGCTTTTTACTGTGCTCATCGATTTCCTCTCTTGGACCCTGTGCTGCCGATCAAGTTGGTCCGCACTGAAGGTTAGTCAAAATATCCTGCCTTGTCAGTACCGCGCCGCCGTCACCGGTCCTGGCACGGGGCGCCATCGATCACGCTTGCCTGACATGCATCCGCGCCGATGGCGGCGGGTCGGAACGGACGGCCGGCGATGCGCATCATGACGCCCCCTGACGATTTAACGATAAACGGGCGCAGCGTGCCGAGGACTGGCTTGTCGTGGTAGGCCATTTCGCAGTTCAGAAGGCCTGTTCTCCATCCAAAGGGCTGTCCATGATACCTCGGCACCACATCGCACTGGATGGATGGCGCGGCATTGCTGCGCTCATGACGGCGCTGTTCCACTTCGCTTCGACCAGCCCGGTGGCGGCGCTGCCGTTGGTGCAGAACTCGTGGTTGTTCGTCGATTTCTTCTTCGTCCTGTCGGGATTCGTCATTGCCGCCAACTACCAGAACCGGCTGTCGAGCGGCTCGAGCGTGGCGTCGTTTCTCGCGCTCAGGCTCGGGCGGCTCTATCCGCTGCATCTGTTCGTGCTCGGGCTGTTCGTCGCGACGGAGCTCGTGTTTCTCGTGCTGCCGGGCCTCGTTGGCCTGTCGCGGCAGCCCTTTTCCGGAACGACATCGATCCCGGCGCTGATCAGCAACCTGTTCCTGGTGCAGGGCATGGGGCTTCATGACACGCCGACGTGGAACGCCGCTGCCTGGAGCATCTCGACCGAGCTTTGGGCCTATGCCGTCTTCGCGGGCGTGGTGCTCGCTTTCGGCCGGTCGGCCATGGCTGCGTTCGGCGTGCTGATCGCACTCTCCCTGATCGTGTGTCTGCCCGAGGCCTATCGTCCGGCGGGACTGAGGCCGTTCGTCGAGTTCGCGCGCTGCATCTACGGCTTTGCCGTCGGCGTCCTGCTCAACGACGCTTACGAGCGGCTCGCGGCCAAGGGTGCGCACGAGCGCGTCTCCGTCGGGATGACGACCGTGCTCGAGGTGGCGGCGTTCACGATCTGCGTCGCCTTCGTCGCCGCGGCCGCCTCCCTTCCTGCCCATCTGCTGGCGCCCATCGCCTTCGCGCCGGCCGTCCTCGTCTATGCCTTCGACCGGGGGTATATCAGCCGCCTGCTGCAGACCGGACCGCTGGTGGCGCTCGGGCTCCTGTCCTACAGCATCTACATGGTGCATGGCTTCGTGCAGGCCCGGATCATGCTGCCGATGGCCATGATCGTGCAGAAAGTCACCGGGATCCGGCTGTTGAGCCCGGCGCCCGAAGGCAGTGGCATCAATCACCTGTTCGGCACGGATCCGACGAGCGGGACCATTCTCACCGTGCTGATGCTGATCCTTGTCGTCGGGATCTCGGTCGTCACGTATCGGCTCATCGAAGCGCCGGGTCGGGATGCCGTCCGCCGAATCGTCGGGCGGCGCGGGCCGCGCGATGCCGGTGCGCCCGTGACGC
>JBGSJD010000175.1:0-3402 GCA_041742195.1 Hyphomicrobiaceae bacterium | reverse complement strand
CGAGAAGCCGCAGACGGCGTCGACCGCCCCGGCAATCGCGCCACAGGCGACGGCCGAGCAGCCGATCCCGCCCGTTCAGGATGCGGCAGGAGTGGCGACGTTGCTTGCCGAAGGGCAGGCGTTGTTCGAGGCAGGACAGGTCGTGCAGGCGCGTCGTCGCTTCGTAGCCGCCATGAATGGGCCGATCCCCGAAGTGCTGCTGGCTCTGGCGCGGTCCTACGACACCTACTATCTGAGCCGGCTTCCGTCATCGGACGCGGCCCCCGACATGCAGCGGGCCCTTGTGCTTTACGAGCGGGCCCTGGCGCGTGGCGCGAAGGAAGCCGAGCCGGATCTCGAGCGCACGCGCAACGTGTTGAAAGTGCCTCGATAAGCGGAACGGCCCCGTCGCAAGCCCAGGTTTGCGGCGGCCGCCCCTCTGGGGCGCACCGCCTTCTATGCCGAGCCCCCATCACCGCAATTGCGGTGCGCCCTCAGTTCGGCTATCACTCCACCTTGAGCAGCACCCGTAGCTCAGCTGGATAGAGTGTCGCCCTCCGAAGGCGAAGGTCATAGGTTCGAATCCTATCGGGTGCGCCATCTGTCGGATTTCCGGGATCTCCAACCGCCGCCGCAGTGAGGCTGCGCGCATCCGCTCGGCTGACGGGTTTAAGCGAACTGGCAAACCGTCTGCCTAGTCGGAACGAGGCGTATGATCGCCGCGCTGTCCCGCCCATGTCAGCAGTGCATCGAGAGCCGGGCAAAGCGCTTGCCCCCAGTCGGTCAGACCATATTCGACCTTGGGCGGCACTTGATGATGCACGATGCGTCGAACGACGCCGTCCGTCTCCATTTGCCGAAGCTGCTGGATCAGCATTTTCTGTGAGATGTCGGGAATCGCCCGCTCCAGTTCGGAGAAGCGCAGGATTTTCCCGCCGAACAAGTGGAAGAGGATGACGAGCTTCCACCGTCCCTCGAGAATCTTGAGAGTCTGCTCGACATCCTTTGCCGCCGTGGTCGGCGTATAGGCGGCCTTACTCATGGGTAAGTACCTTACTTTTTCGTGTGTTCTTGCCGTATCGTAAGTCTATCCCTATTCTTCGATCGTGACAATTGAGCCATCGAACGCCGCGAGCGCGCTTTGAAACAGAAAGTGGCTGAAATGATGTCGAAACTACCGCCCGAGATATCCGCGTACTTCGAGGCTGACGGCAACGGGAGCGATGCCATTTCCTTGTGCTTCACCGACGATGCCATTGTTGTCGATGAGGGAAAAACATTCGCAGGCCACGAAGCCATTCGGCAGTGGAAATCGGAATCGTCGAAGAAATACAGCTATACCGTTCAGCCATTCGCATGTGAAAGCGATGGTGCGAACGCCGTCGTCTCGGCGCGCGTTGTTGGCAGTTTCCCCGGAAGCCCGATCGATCTGAGATATGTTTTCAGAATGTCTGACGGCAAGGTCGCGTCGCTGGAAATCAAGCCATGAGCTTCGATCTCGGTCTCGTTGGCCAGCGTGCGCTCGTCACGGGCGGGACCAAGGGGATTGGTGCCGCCGTTGTCGAAGCCTTGCTGGAAGCCGGTGCGAAGGTCGTGACATCGGCACGCGCGATCCCGGAAGCGCAAGTCGAAGGTGTCCTCACGGCCGCCGCCGATCTTTCGACGGCAGAAGGATGCAAGGCCGTAGCGGATGCCGCTCTCAGCCATCTCGGCGGCATTGATGTCGTTGTGAACGTTGTCGGCGGGTCCAATGCGCCAGGAGGCGGATTTGCTGCCTTGAGCGACGGCGACTGGGACAGCGAGATCAGTATGAATCTCATGTCGGCCGTGCGGACGGACCGCGCGTTACTGCCGTAGATGATCCGTCAAGGAACGGGCGTCATCGTTCACGTCACATCCATCCAGAATGATCTGCCTCTCCCGGAATCGACGACGGCCTATGCCGCCGCCAAGGCGGCGCTTTCGACCTACAGCAAGAGCCTTTCGAAGGAGGTGACCCCGAAAGGCATTCGTGTCGTTCGCGTGTCGCCCGGTTGGGTCGAAACCGATGCATCGGTCCGGCTCGTGGAAAGGATCGCGCTACAGGCGGGCACGGATTACGCGGGAGCACAGAAAATCGTCATGGAGTCGCTCGGCGGAATTCCGCTCGGCAGGCCCGCTCGACCGCGCGAAGTTGCCGACCTGATTGCATTTCTGGTGTCGAAACGGGCTCAGTCCATTTCCGGAACCGAATACGTGATCGACGGCGGCACAGTGCCGACGGTTTGAACGATCGGCAGAGGCTGTGACAGCGAGCGACGGCCTCGAAAGCCTGAAACACATCCCCCTCACCCCGGCATGACGCACCGTGCGAGATGATCCGCCGTGCTCGCGACCAGCTCCGGCACCCCGGCCTCGCAGACGGGCTGCTTGAGCTTGCAGCGCGGCGCGAACGCGCAACCGGGCGGCAGGTCGGCGAGATCGGGCGGTGAGCCCGGAATGGGATCCAGCGGCGCACCCCGCATCCCGCCGTGGACGGTCGACTGGAATAGCCCTCGCGTATAGGGATGGCGCGGGGTCTCCATCACGTCGATGGACGAGCCCGTCTCCACGAACCGTCCCGCATACATGACGGCCATCTTGTCGGCCACCTCGCACGCGACGCCGAGATCGTGCGTGACGATGATCGTCGCCATCCCGAGATCGCGCTGCAACTCGCGCAAAAGCAGCAGGATCTGGATCTGCACGGTCGCATCGAGCGCGGTCGTCGGCTCGTCGGCGAGCAGCACGCGCGGCCGGCAGGCGAGCGCCATCGCGATCATCGCACGCTGCCGGAGGCCGCCGGACAACTCGTGCGGGTAGGCGTCGAGCCGTCGCGGCGCGGACGGAATCTGGACGAGTTCGAGCAGCTCCAGCGCCCGCTTGCGCCCCGCCGCATAGGACACCCCGTCGTGGAACACGACCGACTCCGCGATCTGCGTGCCGATCGTGAAAACGGGGTCGAGCGCCGTCATGGGCTCCTGGAAAATCATCGACACGAGCCCGCCGCGAAGCCGCCGGAGATCACCCTCCGCCAGCGTCGTCACGTCGAGCCCGCCGATTCCGATCTTGCCCCCGATCCGGGCGGCCGGAGGGAGCAGCCGCATCAGCGCCCGGAGCGTCACGCTCTTGCCCGAGCCGGACTCGCCGAGGATGCACATGGCCTCCCCCGCGGCCAGCGTGAACGACACCCCGTTCACGACCGAGATGTCGAGATCTCGCGAGACGAAGCGGACCGTCAGATCCTCGACGGCGACGAGCGGAGTTTGCGTCTCGACCATGTCGCCCCTCAGATGTCGTTGCATGTCGTGATCCTCAGGCGCTGACGGCAGGCGCTTGCGAGTGGCCGGAGCCCGCTGTCCGCGCGTGACAGGCCACCTGGTGATGCGCCGCAACGGCCGGACC
>JBGSJD010000174.1:0-4636 GCA_041742195.1 Hyphomicrobiaceae bacterium | reverse complement strand
GGCTGCAGCCCTTCCGCCACGAGGCCGAGGTCGACCCCGCGTCGGCAGGCGAAATAGCCGTCCTGCAGGCCGAACTCGATCGGCTCGCCAAGGGCTGGGGTCTCCGCCTCGAGGCAGCGGCCGTGCCGGTGACGGCGACCGTGATCGCGACGCCCGTGTCTCTTGCCCCGGCGATCGGAGCAAAGTGCACGGAGCGCATCTGCTTCCGCCTGCCGATCCCCTATCGCCTCACCGTCACCCCGACGGCCCCGTCCGGCTGGTCAGGACGCGCCGAAACGCTGGCCTGGCTGCCAAACGACGGCCCCTTCGGCTACATCGATGTGAAATCGCCGCGCTTCACCGACGGCGGCGTCCGCGCCACCTTCGAGAACGGCATGCTGCGCTCGATCATGGCGCGCGACATGGCCGACGTCGCGGCCGTGCTCAGGCTCCCCGGCGCTAGCCTCACCTCCGCCACCGGCCGCTGATCAAACCCTCACAGCGTCTGCACCCACGCTTCGGGAACCAGCCGGTACGCGTCCCCCTCGCGCACCACGTGCGCGAACCCTGGGAAGTGCAGGTGCATGCCCGTCACCAGCAGACGCTCGCTCGCCGCCATGTCGAAGACGCGTCGCCGCGTCGCGGCGGCCGCCTCCGGGTCCGTGTCGACCACCATCGACACTTCCGGCCGCGGCACCTGCACCTCGGGCATGTGCACGACATCGCCCCAGATCAGCAGGCGCTCTCCCCCGGAATCGATCAGGAACCCCGTGTGCCCCGGCGTATGCCCCGGCAGCGGCACGGCCGTGATCCCCGGAAAGACATCGCCCGACGTGAACGTGCGCATGCGATCGCCATAGGGCGTCGTCTGCTCCCGCGCCTGCTGGAACATCAGCTTCTTTTCGCGCTCCGTGCCTCGCGCCATGGCCGCATCGTCGAACCAGTGTCTCGGCTCGTTCTCGTGCACGACGAGTTCGGCCCGGGCATAGTTCGCCTGCCCGCTCGCGAGGTCCGTGAGGCCTGCCGAATGATCCGGGTGCATGTGCGTGAGAAGCACCGCGTCGATGTCGTCCGGCGTCACGCCGGCGGCGGCGAGGTTCGCGATGAGATGCCCCGCGCTCGGCCCCAGATAGTTGCCTGACCCCGTCTCGATCAGCGCCACCCGCCCCGCCGCATGCACGACGAAGCAGTTGACCGAAAGGACGAACGTGTCGCGGCGCGCGACGTCCAGATGTCGTCGCGCCTCCTCCGCCCCGACGCCGAGCATCATCTCGTGCGTGCGCGTCAGCGTACCGTCACTGACGGCTGTCACGACGATATCGCCAATACGCCGCCGGTAGACGGGAGCGATCTGCTGCTTGGGGACATCACGCATTGCAGCACCTCCTGCTGGCGGGGCCGTTCAGTGCCGCGTCTCACCTGGCGGTGTGCCGGTCAGCGATGGCGCGGGTGGAACGGGCTCCACCGCCGTGGCCCCGTCCCCGGTCGGCGGGCTCGTCACGGTTCCGGCGCCAGCCGCATGCTGGCGCTTGAGTTCGAGGAACCGCCGGATGCCGACCGGCAGCAGCCCGAGATAGGCGAGCGAGACGACAGCCAGCGTCGCGTGCGGATAGGCGACCAGCATCGCCATGGCGAACGCGGCGAGGACGAGTGCTGGCGCCACGTACTCCCGTGCGATCCGCTCTCCGGCGAGTTTCCCCGAGTAGGTCGGCAGCGTCGAGACCATCAGCGCGGCGACGAGC
Source organism: Hyphomicrobiaceae bacterium (assembly GCA_041742195.1). Classification (GTDB taxonomy): domain Bacteria; phylum Pseudomonadota; class Alphaproteobacteria; order Rhizobiales; family Hyphomicrobiaceae. The sequence goes on along the minus strand of JBGSJD010000174.1, from coordinate 2,915 downwards.
ACCACGTAGAGCGCCACCGGAAACGGCCAGCTGCGCGTCGCCATCAGCCCCGAACCATCGAGATAGAGTGGCAGCATGACGAGGAGGGCCCCCGCCGGCGCTGGCACGCCGGTGAAGAAATTGCCCTGCCAGCGCGGTCGCTCCTCGTCGAGAGCCGCATTGAAGCGCGCCAGCCTGAGGCTCGCCGCCGAGGCGAACACAAGGACCGCGATCCATCCGAGATCCTTGAGCGGCGCCATGGCCCACATGAAGATGAGGAAAGCCGGCGCCACGCCGAAACTGACGAAGTCGGCGAGGCTGTCCAGTTCCGCCCCGAAGCGCGACTGCGCCTTCAGCGCCCGTGCCACGCGCCCGTCGACCCCATCCAGGAACGCCGCCAGCACGATGAGCCCGATCGCCAGGTCGTATCGCCCTTCGATCGCGGCCCGGATGGACGTGATGCCGGCGCAGAGCGCCAGCAGCGTGAAGAAGTTCGGCACCAGATAGCGCACCGGCACCATCTTCGGCCGCATGCGACGTGGCCGGTCACCGCCTCGCCATGCCCCCCGCCGGTGCATCATCCCTGCCACTCCCTTCAGGCCGCGCGGGCTTCCCGCTCCGGCTCGCTGGACTTGAGGTCCGCGAGCACCGTCTCGCCGCCGATGGCAAGCTGCCCCACCGCGACCAGTGCTGATTTGCCGGACGGCAGATAGACGTCGACCCGGCTCCCGAACCGAATGAGGCCGAATCGTTCACCGACGCCGATGCTCTCACCCTCGCCTTTGAACGTCACGATACGTCGCGCAATGAGGCCCGCGATCTGCACCACGCCGATCTCCGTCCCGTCCGCATGCGCGATCACCAGCGCTCGTCGCTCGTTCTCTTCGCTGGCCTTGTCGAGGGCGGCGTTGAGGAAGGCGCCCGGCACGTAGACGGAGCGCAGGATTCGCCCGGCGATCGGCGCCCGGTTGATGTGTACGTCGAGCACCGAGAGGAAGATCGAGATCCGGACCCGCTCGCCATCGCCGAGCCCCATCTCGACCGGCGGCCGCACCGCCTCGACCGCCGTCACCCGCCCATCGGCCGGCGAAATCACGAGGCCGTCGCGCAACGGCGTCACCCGCTCCGGATCGCGAAAGAAATAGGCGATGAACAGGGCAAGAAAGACCAGCAGCCATCCGAGCGGCGGCCACAGCATGAGCATCACGAGCGCGGCGACAGCAGCGACCGCGATGAACTTGTGTCCGTCGCGATGCACGGGCGAAAAACTCGACAGCAGGCTGTCGATGATGTGGTGACGCTCGGACAAGAAACCGTACTCCAGGAACACCAGCGTACGCTTGCCCGTCGCACATCGAAGGGGAGCGCGTCACGCCGGAATGACGATGACCGTGGCAGCCCGCGCAACCCTCGTCGGCGGCTGCCGCAGGACGCCGAGTGGTAGCCCCGCCTCGCCTGGGCTGCAAGGGCCCTGATACATGCGCATGGCATCGTCCCGCGACGACCCTCAGCCCGGCGGTCACGGCGTGATGAGGCGCCTGCCCTACTCCAGGGGAACGGCGACGAACCGCATCTGGCCTTTGCCGTCCTCGACACGCAGCAGCACGGCTCGGCGTCCGCCGGCCCGCACCTTGTCCACGGCCTTCTGCACGTCGGCGGGGGCCACGACCGGCTCCTGTGCCGCCTCGACGATCACCTCGCCGGCCTTCAGGCCCTTCCGCGCCGCCTGGCTCTGCTCCGGCAGTTCCACGATGACGACACCCTTCGCGACTTTGGCGTCGATGCCGAATGTCTTGCGCAGCTCGTCGTCGAGCACCGCCAGCTTCATGCCGAGGACGACGTTGCCGCTCGCATCGGAGCGCTGCTGGGGCTTCTCGGCTTCTGCCTCTTCGAGCCGCCCGATGACCACCTTGACCGTCTTCCGCTGTCCCTTGCGCAGCAGTTCGACGTCGACCGCCTTGCCCACCGCGATCCGCGAGACGAGACGCGGCAGCGAGCGCATCGACGCCACGTTGCGGCCGTCGAGCTTCAGGATCACGTCTCCGGGCTCGATTCCGCCTTTTGCCGCCGGACCTTCGGGCGTCACGGCGGATACGAGGGCGCCTGCGTTCTCGCTGACCCCGATCGACTCCGCGATCTCCTCGGTCACCGACTGGATCTTGACGCCGAGCCAGCCGCGCCGCGTCTCCCCGAATTCCCTGAGCTGGTCGACCACGGACTGCACAGTATCCGACGGCACCGCGAACCCGATTCCGATGGACCCGCCCGACGGCGAGATGATCGCGGTGTTCACACCGATCACGTCGCCGTCCATGTTGAACAGCGGACCGCCCGAATTGCCCTTGTTGATGGCGGCGTCGGTCTGCAGATAATCGTCGTAGGGACCCGAGTTGATGTCGCGCTGCTTGGCCGAGATGATCCCGACGGACACCGACCCGCCGAGACCGAACGGGTTGCCGATCGCGACCACCCAGTCGCCGACCTTCATCGCCTCGGAAATTCCGAACTTCACCGCCGTCAACGGCTTCTTCGGCGTCACCTTGAGCAGCGCCAGATCGGTCTTGGTATCGCGGCCGATGACCTTGTCGACCTTCAGTTTGCTACCGTCCGCGAAGTTGACGACGATCTCGTCGGCCCCCTCGATCACGTGATGGTTGGTGACGATCAGCCCTTCCTTCGCGTCGATCACGAACCCCGAGCCGAGCGAGGAGACTTTGCGCTCCGATCCGCCGGGCGTCTCCTTGCGGTTGAAGAAGTCCTCGAAGAACTCCTCGAACGGCGAGCCCTTCGGCACGTTGGGCAACGGTACGCCCGACGGCCCCTTGGCTTTCTGGCTCGTCGAGATGTTGACCACGGCGTCGGTGAGCTTCTCGGCCAGCGGCGCGAGGCTCTGTGGCCCGCCCCTGGCGCTCGCCTCGAGCGGCGCCATCGGCACG
>JBGSJD010000173.1:0-2939 GCA_041742195.1 Hyphomicrobiaceae bacterium | reverse complement strand
GCAGATCGCGGATCTGGCGGCGCTCTCGGCGCGCCGCTGCCAGCAGGTCCGCGAGGCGCGCGCCGTCGGCGTTCATATGCCGAGCTTCGCCTTCAGGATGTCGTTCACCGCCTGCGGGTTCGCCTTGCCGCCCGACGCCTTCATCACCTGGCCGACGAACCAGCCGAGCATGGTCGGCTTGGCCTTTACCTGCTCCACCTTGTCCGGGTTCTTCGCGATAATGTCGTCGACGGCCTTCTCGAGGGCGCCGGTGTCGGTCACCTGCTTCATGCCGCGCGTCTCGACGATCGCCGCGGGATCGCCGCCCTCCGCCCAGACGATCTCGAACAGGTCCTTGGCGATCTTGCCCGAAATGGTGCCCGACGTGATCAGCCCGACGATGGCGCCGATCTGCACCGCCGACACAGGCGACCGAGCGATCTCGAGGCCTTCCTTGTTCAGGCGGCCGAACAGCTCGTTGATGACCCAGTTGGCGGCGAGCTTGCCGTCGACCGGGCCGGTCTTGCCACCGGCGACCACGGCCTCGAAGTAGTCGGCGCTCTCGCGCTCCGCGACGAGGACGGCGGCGTCGTAGGGAGAGAGGCCATAGGCCTCCATGAAGCGGGCCCGCTTGGCGTCCGGCAGCTCGGGCAAGCCTTTGGCCAGCTCATCCACCCAGGACTGCTCGAGTTCGAGCGGCAGGAGGTCGGGGTCCGGGAAGTAGCGATAGTCGTGCGCCTCCTCCTTCGAGCGCATGGAGCGGGTCTCGCCCTTCTGCGGGTCGAAGAGGCGGGTTTCCTGGTCGATCTTGCCGCCGTCCTCGATGATGGCGATCTGGCGGCGCGCCTCGGTCTCCACGGCCTGGCCGATGAAGCGGATCGAATTGACGTTCTTGATCTCGCAGCGCGTGCCGAACGGGGCTCCGGGCTTGCGCACGGAGACGTTGACGTCGGCGCGGAGGTTGCCCTTCTCCATGTCGCCGTCGCAGGTGCCGAGATAGCGCAGGATCGTGCGCAGCTTCGTCACGTAGGCCTGTGCCTCGCGCGCCGAGCGCAGATCCGGTCGCGACACGATCTCCATCAGCGCGACGCCGGAGCGATTGAGATCGACGAACGAGTGCTCGGGGCTCTGGTCGTGGATCGACTTGCCGGCGTCCTGCTCGAGGTGCAGCCGCTCGATCCCGACACGGATGACGTCCCCGTCGACGTCGATCTCGACCTCGCCTTCGCCCACGATCGGCTGCTTGTACTGGCTGATCTGGTAGCCCTGCGGCAGATCCGGATAGAAGTAGTTCTTGCGGTCGAACACGGAGACGAGATTGATCCCGGCCTTGAGGCCGAGGCCGGTGCGGACGGCCTGCGCCACGCACTCGCGGTTGATCACGGGCAGCATGCCGGGCATGGCCGCGTCGACGAGGCTGACGTTGGAATTCGGCGCGGAGCCGAACTCGGTCGAGGCGCCGGAGAACAGCTTGGCCCTGGAATTGACCTGCGCGTGAACCTCGAGGCCGATGACCACTTCCCAGTCACCGGTCGCCCCGCTGATGAGGCTCGCGGATTTGCGGCGCGGCTCCGTCGCGGCACTCGCTGTCATTGTCGTCTCCATCTCTTGCAGTCCGGGCTCTTACAGTCCGGGCTCTTGCAGCTCGGCCTCAGGCCGGCACCTCGGCGGCCAGGTAGCCGATCGCAGCTTCCACGCCGCCGTTGCCATGGGGGATGCGCAACGCCTTCAGCGCCATCTCGACAGCGCCGAGCGTTCCGATCACCATCGGTGCGTTGGTGTGTCCCATGTGCGCGATGCGGAACGCCTTGCCGCTCAGTTCACCGAGACCGACGCCGAGGACCACGCCACATTTGTCGCGGGCGTAGTCGAGGATCGGTTGCGGGCTCTGGCCTTGCACGAGGACGTTGGTCACCGACGGCGAGCGCTCCGACGGCTCGGTGATGTTGAAGGCGATGACCTGCCCCTCGGCCCAGCGGGCGACGGCGCGGCGCGTCGCTTCGGCCAGCAGATCGTGCCGGCGATAAGCGTTCTCCTGGCCCTCCTCGAAGAGGATGTCCATCGCCTTGCGGAGGGCGAAGAGCAGGTGCTCGGGCGGGGTGCCGCAATACTTCTGGTAGCTGATCGGGCCGTCGCGGAAAGTCCAGTCCCAGTACATCGTGCGCAGGCCAGCCGACTTGTGGATCTCCTTCGCCTTGGGGCTCGCGGCGACGAAGGCCAGTCCCGGCGGCGCCATGAGGCCCTTCTGCGAGCCGGCCATCGCCACGTCGATGCCCCAGTCATCCATCTTGAACGGCATGCAGCCGAGAGACGCGACCGCGTCCACCATCAGGAGGGCGGGGTGCTCGGCGTTGTCGAGCGCGTTGCGAATGGCGGGAATGTCGTTCACGCACGACGATGCGGTGTCGATCTGGACGACCATGACGGCCTTGATCGTGTGTGCCTTGTCGGCGCGGAGCCGCTCCTCGACCTTGGCCGGATCGACGGCGCGGCGCATGGAGCCCGGCAGCACCTCCACGTCGCAGCCGACCATGCTCGCCATCTCGCCCCAACCGATGGCGAAGCGGCCGCTTTCGAGGACCAGCACCTTGTCACCCCGCGAGAGGACGTTGGTGAACGCCGCTTCCCAGCCGCCGTGACCGTTGGCGGCGTAGATATAGACCCGCTCCTTGGTACCGAAGATGCGCTTCAGGTCCTCGTGGCAGCTCTCGCCGAGCCCCAGCATGCCGCCCGAGTAGATGTCGACGGCCGGACGGTGCATGGCCTGCAAGACCGCGTCCGGAACATTCGTCGGGCCGGGGATGGAGAGAAACTCTCGGCCATTGGCAACGGTCATGTGGGAAGTCCCTCGATACGGAAGAGCGTCGGGCGAAGTCATAGGCCGGGGTCGGAGCGAGAGCAAGGCAGGCCGCCCACCGCTACCGGTTGCGGCGGATCATCGCGGGCGGGCGGGCGCCTGC
>JBGSJD010000172.1:0-2243 GCA_041742195.1 Hyphomicrobiaceae bacterium | reverse complement strand
AGATCGCAGACCGGCTCCAGACCGTCGAACGCCGCCTCGGCGAACAGCACGGCAACGACGGCGAGGCCCTCCTGCTCCTCGACGAGCGCCTCGCCTCGATCGAGCGCATCGTCGACACGCGCGGCAACCAGGCCCTGAGCGCCACCGCCCAGATCGGCGAGCGCCTCCATATCCTCGAAAACCGCCCCCTGCAGTCGACGTCCATCGACGTCGCTCCGCTCATCTCGCCCCTCGACGATCGCCTGCGTGGCCTCGAGGCCATGACGACGACCAGGGTCGAGACCATGCAGGCGACCCTTGCCGACATCGTCGTCAAGCTCGGGCAGCTCGACGAACGCATCCGCGCCGAAGCCGTCGTCACCGAGGAAGCACTCCGCGGCCGCGACCAGGATTTCGATTTCATCTACGGCGAGATCAAGCAGCTCGGCCAGAGCCAGGCGACGCTGAACTCCGCCGTCAACGACTGGCGCACCGAGAGCCAGACCAACTTCGGCACCGTGACGACCCGGCTCGACAAGCTGCAGTCGATGACGCTGTCGGAAACCCCGTCGCTCGCCCTGAGGCCGATCGAAGTCACCGCGAGCAACGGCATGTCCACGGCTCCCAACGGCGTCAACGGCAGCCATCCGCACGGCTCGGGCACGGCGAAAGTCACCGACGCCTCGACCGTGAAGGCCGACGACTATGCCCTTGCGCCGCGCCAGGAAGGCTTCTGGTACTGGCTCTTCGGCACCGACAGCGTGCTCCGCGCCAACCGCGAGACAGACCTCAAGGCCGGGCGCATGCAGAAGAACATCAAGGAGGCACGCGAGAGGAAGCGCATGCAGGCCTGAGCGGCCGGCCGGTGCCCGATGAGGTGCACCGGCGGCCGCCCCCCTCAATCGAACATGATGACCTGACGCACGACCTGGGCATCGGCCAGCCGGTCGAAGCCCTCGTTGACGTCATCGAGCCCGATGCGCGCGCTGAGCAGCCGGTCGACCGGCAGCTTCCGGTCCTTGTAGAGCTGGATGTAGCGCGGCACGTCGCGGGCGATGACGCAGCCGCCCATATAGCTGCCGAGAACCTGTCGCCCGTCCTGCACCATCTGGTAGTGCGGCAACGTGAGCTGCGCTGCCGCCGGCGACAGCCCCGCCGACACGGTCTTGCCGCCACGCACGGTGATCTTGTAGGCGAGTTCCATCGCCTTCACCGTCCCCGCCATCTCGAACGCCGCATCGACCCCGCCATCCGTCGCCGCCAGCACCTGCTGCACGCAGTCGGCATCTCGTGCGTTGAACGTGTCCGTAGCGCCGAGCTGCCGCGCCAGCGCCAGCTTGTCGTCATGGACGTCGATCGCGATGACGCGCCCGGCGCCCACGACGATCGCCCCGAGGAGACACGAGAGCCCGACGCCTCCGAGACCGACCACCGCCACCACGTCGCCAGCCTTCGTCTCGGCCGTGTTGACCGCCGCGCCCACGCCAGTCACCACCGCGCATCCGAAGAGCGCTGCATCCGCGAACGGCACATCGGCCGCGATCCGCTGCACCGAGTTGCGAGGCACGACCGCATACTCCGCGAAGCACGAAAGCCCGGCGTAGTGCGCCACCTCCTGCCCCTTCAGCTTGAGGCGCCGCCCGCCGGTCGCGAGATCGCCCTTCTGCTTTGCGGCGTTGAAGGTCGTGCACAGGTTCGGCCGCCCGCTGATGCACTGCCGGCACCCGCCGCAGCTCGGCGCGAAAATGAAGACCACATGGTCGCCGGGCGCCAGATCCGTCACGCCGGCGCCGACCTCCGCGATCTCGCCCGCGCCTTCGTGGCCGATGACCGTCGGCAACGGCCGCGGCCGAGCGCCCTCGATGGTCGAGAGGTCCGAATGGCAAAGCCCGGCCGAGCGCACCCTGACCAGCACTTCACCGGCCCGTGGCCCTTCGAGATCGAGGGTTTCGATGTGCAGCGGCCGACTGGTTGCATAGGGCCTCGGCAGACCCTGCTGATAGAGAACCGCGCCCTTGACCTTCATCATCTGGCTCCTTCGCGAGGCACATCCCCGTGCGGGCCGGCACTATAGTGGGCCGCGACCGGTTGACCAGACGAACGCACCCCGGGAGCCAATCGGCCTCGCCGCTCAGCTCCGGCGTCGCGCCTCCACAGGCAGATGCCGCACGTCGCCCCCGAGCCATCGATGCTTGACGGGCACCTCGACAGAGCCCGCCTCCGGGGGCGCGCCGAAGCGCCGGGCATAAAGCTCGAGCCATCCG